>CAINWJ010000114.1 GCA_903854455.1 Candidatus Peribacteria bacterium
CAGAACGTCGTGAGACAGTTTGGCCTCTATCCTCCGTGATCGTCTGGATACTTGAGAGAATTTGTTCCTAGTACGAGAGGACCGGAATGAACGAACCTCTGGTGTACCTGTTGTCGCGTCAGCGGCACTGCAGGGTAGCTATGTTCGGAAGTGATAACCGCTGAAAGCATCTAAGTGGGAAGCACATCTCTAGATTAGGTATCCCAAGAATCCCCCTGGAAGATTACCAGGTAGATAGGCTACAGGTGTACGCGCGGTAACGTGCTTAGCCGAGTAGTACTAACGGGAGATCGAACATGATATTCGAATTGTGTGCTGTTCATGCATTATAACGCGGGCAATACGTGGATATGATAAAGTGAACCACGTCGTGAACATTCATTTTCTCGTTCTTTTCTTCATCAGCATTTTGTCCTGGTGCCTACGGCGGAAGGGAAACACCCGTTCCCATTCCGAACACGGCAGTTAAGCCTTCCCGCGTCGATGGTAGTGAGATGTACGTCTCGCAAGAGTAGATCGGTGCCAGGACAAAGTGCTGATTAATCGTGGCCGCTTTTTGCCACTTTGCCGATATACTCCGGTTATGCTCGAACGTATCCAGAAAATCCTCTCGGCTCGCGGTATCTGTTCGCGCAGGAAGGCTGAGGAGTACATCCTTGCCGGTTTGGTGAAGGTGAATGGTTCTGTTGCGATATTAGGCACGAAGGCCGATCCGGAGGTGGATACCATCGAAGTGGATGGAAAAGCCCTCCAGGATCGCTTGGAAATGCTCTATTACGTCATGAATAAACCTGTAGGGGTGGAGACGACGAATGTTGCAGGAAGCCCGGGAAACCAAGGAACGGGAAGTGGATCCTCGCATTCGGCTGCATCCGTCCGTGATCTTCTACCTCCTGATCTCCAGGGCAAGATCTTCCCCGTCGGGCGGCTCGACAAGGATTCTTCGGGATTACTTTTATTCACAAACGACGGTGTGCTGGCGTTTCGGCTCACGCATCCCAAGTTCGATCACGAGAAGGAGTACGAGGTCACACTCGATCGTCCGATCGATGGTTTGGCGTGCAGAAAAATCGAAGAAGGACTGTTTCTCGGTGGGAACAGGACCAAGCCGATCAAAGTGAAGAAAATGGCTCCGGATAGGGTTCGCCTCGTTTTGACCGAGGGCAAAAACCGCCAGATCAGAAGAATGTGGCAACAGGTTGGATACACTGTCAAGGAGCTGCGCCGTGTTCGCATCATGACACTGGCGGATGACCGACTGCGATCAGGTGCCTGCCGAGCCCTGATGGATGCAGAAAAGTTGGCGTTGTTAGGGTCAGTTGGGCTATGATGGTTTTGGAGAAATGTAGAATGTAAAATGTAGAATGTATAATTCGCAAGCGTTCTCTGGACATCGATTCTAATAATAATTCTACATTCTACATTCTCAATTCTACATTCACACATTCATATGAATATCACTCTTACTTCCCACGGCGCAGCTCGCGAAGTTACCGGTACCTGCCATGAGCTGAACGTCGGCGGGAAGAGGATTTTGCTCGATTGTGGCTTGTTCCAGGGTCGTCGGAAGGAAACGCGCGACAAGAACGCTACGTTCTCCTTCGATCCAAAGAAGGACATCGATGCCGTCGTGTTATCCCATGCTCATGCCGATCACGTTGCACGCATGCCGCTCCTCTCCAAGAAGGGTTACGACGGTCCTATTTTCTCGACGTACGCAACACAGGATCTTTCCGAAGTGATGCTCCTCGATAGTGCATACATCCAGGAGAAAGATGAAGAGTTCTTCCAGCGTCATCTCAAGAGTTCCATGCTGCCATCCCCCGGTCCTCTGTACACGCAGCAGGATGCGACGGATGTCATGCGGCTCTTTGTGGGCAAGAATTACCGCGAACCGTTCCAGGTGATCCCCGGTGTCATGTGCGAGTTCCTGGAAGCAGGGCACATTCTGGGCTCAGCCATGGTGCTCCTGGCCATCGACGCCGGTGGCAAGACGGTGCGCGTCGGTTTCACCGGTGACGTGGGACGCTCCACGCTTCCCATCATCCGTGATCCGGAGCAGATGCCACAGGTGGATTACCTGATCTCGGAGAGCACGTACGGTGACCGTGCGCATGATGACATCTCAACGGCTCGCGGAAAGCTCAAGGAAGTGATTATCAAAACCGCTGCCCGTGGTGGCAAAGTCCTCATCCCGGCGTTCTCACTCGAGCGCACGCAGGAGATCGTCTACGACCTGCACATTCTGTGGGATGCCAAGGAAATCCCGGCAGTTCCCATCATCATCGACTCCCCGCTCGCCACCAAAGTCACCGACATCTTCCAGAAGCATCCGGAGTGCTATGACGAGGACATGTACGAGCGCTTCTTAAAGAAAGCGCACAATCCTTTCAAGTTCTCGCTCGTGAACTACACGGAGAGTGTCGATGAGAGCAAGGAACTCAATGGCCGACCCGGTCCCATGATCATCATGGCGGGATCCGGCATGTGCGAAGCCGGTCGCATCCGTCATCATCTCATGAACGAGCTTTCCGATCCCCGCAACACATTCCTCGCGGTTGGTTACATGGCGGAGAATACGCTGGGTCGGCGCATTCTGGATCCGGACACGCAGAGCGTGAAGATCTTCGATGAAACCATTTCGAAGAAGGCGGAGATTCACTACATCAACGCGTATTCCGGTCATGCCGACAAGAACGATCTGGATGCGCTCATCCAAGCCCAGAAGAGCCTGAAGGGACTATTCTTAGTCCACGGAGAAGAGCATGCCATGTTCGCGCTCGCGGAGCGGACCGAGGCGGCGATGAAAGTGGCGATTACGCTACCCGAAAGAGGCAAAGAATATGCAATTAATGTGTAATCTTCTTTTGGCTTTCTGATCAACAAAACAATCAGGATGTCCGTGATTATTTTGACGTAACGAAACGAATCAGGATACTTGTCCAATGTATCATGTCGCTCCACAGGTTATTCATAAACCGAGACCAAATGCGTGTGTGTTTGATAACACCGCTCCCTGTAATTCAGCGTTGGCAACAGAGGCAATTGGGATTGTTTGTCAGTATCTCGCAAAGCATGGCAAAAGCCGAAACTTGGTACTTTGGGATCCTATGGCTGGAACGGGAACAATCCCTGCTGCAGCGGTGAGATACTACGGTAATCTTTTTCGTTTGATTCTGGCTTCAGATGAAAATCCTCATTGCAAAGAAGCTATTTTGGATAATCTAAGGTTGACCGAATCTCAGCACATGCCGGATATTCGAGTTACTGATGATAATGTATTGAAGAAATTGCCAGATATGGCCCTGAGACAGCGTGTTGATGCCATTGTCATGGACCCTCCTATGGGACGTTCTTGCAAGCTCGTAGAAGCTAATGGAGAGAAAATTGCCAAAGATGCAGATCATGCAGCGCGAGTGCGTGATATTGTGAGTGCTTGTATGCCTGCATTAGCTCAGGATGGTGTGATAGCAATTATGTGGGATCATCGTCAGATACTGGCCGATCATCTGGGAGCGATTCCTGGGATCGAGGTTGTACGATGGCATCAGGATTGTGAGCACCCTCTCTATCTGGCAAAGGGAAAGCTGATGCCTCACAGATACCTCACGATGATCCAGAAGGAGAGGAAGTCTTATTCATCTTCCAGGAAATTTGCCGGAAAAAGGTGCTAGAGCCCGATATCCTGCGCAATCCCCTTCATAGCCTCCAGCGCAATCCCGATAAATTCATCCAGCGGGATGCCAAGCAATGATTCACACTGCCCGATCTGCCCGCGGTTCACCTGTGCGGCGAAGGTTTTGTCCTTCAGCTTCTTCTTCACACTCTTGATCTCCACATCAGCCAGCTTCTTCGACGGACGGACGAGGGCGACGGCGACGATGAAACCCGTCAGTTCATCGACGCAGAAGAGGCATTTCCGGAGCATGGAATCGAGTGGATATTCCGCACCATATTTCTCGGCGTAGTGCGCACGGATATCCGCCAGTAGCTCTGCAGGCGCTTTGATGGTCTGGAGCATTTGTTCCAACGTATTGCCACAGTGTGATTCGTAGTCCTTCTCAAGCTTATCCCAGTCTAAATCATGCAACATCCCGGCGACCTTCCAGGTGGCAGGATCACCGCCAAACTTCTTCGCGAGTGCCTCCATGGCGGCACCGGTCGAGAGCAAATGTGCGTGCGTTTGTGTGGTGTGTTCTTTGATCAAACCATGGGCGGCGGGAAGGAGGTGACCGTAGTCCGCATGTTGCAAGAGCAGCGCACCGGGAGAGGGGAGAGATTGGTCCATCGGAAGAATCAGAGGAAATAGAAGAAAGAGAAGAAAGAG
>CAINWJ010000115.1 GCA_903854455.1 Candidatus Peribacteria bacterium
ACCTGAGTGCCCGTAACCTGCATCACTCGAACTGACCAATGTTTGCGGGAGACCGTTGAGGTAATACGTCAGTGTATTGGCTGCAGTATGCTGACCTGTGAAGTAGTACCATGTGCTGTGGTTGACGCTGACATCTTTGGAAAAACTATTATTATAGACGACACCGACGGAATTGGATGGACCGGCATCTTCATTGACCAATCCGTTATTGCCGAACATGACGATGGAAGAAGCATACGGACAAGACGACGATGGTTTGATGAAGGCACTCATGCCCCAGTTTGCGTTGTCGATGGCAAGATCAGTCGTAACGCCGCCGATAGTGATGTATTGATTGGTCGACAGTGCCGCGCCACCGAGGGAGGACGTGGGACCCGCTGCCGCAGTCACGGAAGAGTTCGTGAGCGTATGCTTGCCGGTGGAATCTGTCAGCGAAAGGGTAGAACCATCCCCCGGATGCCACACGAGGAGATAATTGCTCCATGTAGCCGCTGCATTCTGTCCGTCTGTATCACCCGCTTTGCCGTAATACACGTAGAAAGTATTCTGAGAACCTGACGGAGCATGATACAGGTGAGGAATCTTCACCCAGAAGTTTCCCGTGGCGGTTCCTCCCGTGACCGAACATCGTTCCCTTTCGAAGGAAAGAGACGTTATACCGTCGCTATCCGTAAACCTGATGTCGCGGCACGTACTGGTATCCTGCAGGGCACCTCCGATATCAGAGTCAGCAAGATGGACCAACATCGGAACATCAGCGAGATCCGCGTCGATATTGGTGTTTTGAACAGTGATGAGTTTCCTGTGCGAGTAACCGGAAAGCCACGTTCCCGTCGTCGTGAAACTCCATGCAGTCGTCGACGTCTGTGCCGCAACGTGCAGTCCTGCTACGCCCTTGAATGCAGAGGCGGTCCAGACCACGTAGTACTCGGTGGATTCCGCAAGAGTAACCGAGGGATTCAGCGTCAGCTCCGTCGTACCGTTCCCCGAGAGCAACGCACCTGACACCGTGATCGTTTCCACGATGGCATCGTTGCTCGTCTTCTTGATGGTGAGGGTACCCGTTCCTGCTCGCACCGCTTCATCGAACGTGAGAACGAGATTCGTTGTCGGAGAAACCCCTGCTGCATTGTCTGCGGGGGAGAAAGTAGTGACGGAGGGACGAGACGATCCGATGGTCGTGAAACTCCATGCGATCGTGGAAGATATGCCCGGGTAACTGTTATTCGCGGCGTCATCGAAGGCGTCCGCGCCGATCAGAACGTAGTATTCAATGCCTTCAGCGAGTGCCGCTGCCGGATTGATCGTGATCGTCGTCGTCCCTCCTCCCGTCACTTTGGCATCCTGCGCATCGATGGTCTCGATCGTTGAGTTATCACTCGTCTTCTTGATGGTGATGTCATTGGCGGCTCCGGCCTCCGGATCGACAGCTTCATCGAATGTAATGATCAAATTGGTCGTGATGGCGACACCGGTGGCGTTATCGGAGGGAGAGAGAGTGAAAACGGAGGGGGCAACCGCATCTGCCGATTCCTGATCCCCAAAGCTCAATTCCGCATCCGCTTCATTCATGTTGTAGTATTCAAATTTTATCCACGCAGCAGACCGGACGGTTGCGGAGATGCGTACTTCGTCGATCGTTCCGTCAAATAATCTCGTGGTATCGTAACTGTCCCGACCGAGGTTGAGATCGTACAGTGACGGACTGATGGTGGTACTGCTAAAAGTACTCGTACTTGTTTGAGCGTCGTTCACATATGTCGAGACAGCGGTCCCGGTAAAGACACCGGTGATGTGATACCACGTATTGACGGACAACGGGTTGGAGGTTGTGTGGCTTTCTTTCCAGTCAGGACCGTTGCCGATCACAAATGATACATAGTCGCCAAGTCGCAAGTCATAGCCGTTGGAGCCACTCGCCCAATCATCTTTACCGATGATCACGCCGTTCCAATAGTCAGCTTTCAAGGTATCGGCTTTGATCCAAGCGGACACTGTCATACCCGCTGTATTCGTCAATGACGCATGATTGGTCACGTTCACATAATCATTCGTTCCATCAAAGTTTTGTGCATATGCGATCTTCCCCGTGGCGTTGGTATTGCCGGTTTGATCACCATCGTTGTTGTTCGACGTGGAATCCGCATGCAGATCTGCAGAGGTTGCTTCATCGACTGCAGTCTCGTTCAGATGCCATACCGCTCTAAAATTGGAGTCCCATACATTCGTTGCATTCTGTCCGTCTGAGGCTCCTGCATTGCCATAGTACACGTAGATATCGGTATTCGATGCACCCGCAATGACGGGAACCTTGACCCAGAAATTGGCTGTGGCATCCGCTCCTCCTCCGCCGGTCCAGCTCTCTTCTTCATACGTAAGCAGGGAAAGTCCATCACTGGAAGTGAAGCGGATGTCATCCCCATCCGCCTGCGCGTAATCGCCAATAGTCGCGTCCGCGGAGATCTTCACATAGAGCGGGAAGTCGGTCAGATCGGCATCAGCGTAGGTGTGGTCGATGGTAATTCTCTTCCGGTATGTCCATCCGGAGCCAAAGACTGAGTTTGTCGTAAAGCTCCAGGTGGTCGTATCGCTGATGCCGACGAAGCTATTCCCCGATACATCATCGAAGGCGGTAGCATCGATCTGCACATAATACGCTGTGCTGCCATTCAGTTCGGCAGATGGATTGATTGTGATGGTGGTAGTCCCGCCCCCCGTCACCTGGGAGGAAGTCACGCCGATCGTCTCCACCGTGGAATTGTCGGATGCTTTCTTGATAGTGATGTTCCCGGAGACCGCTTGGACCGGTTCGGCAAACGTGATGACGAGGTTACTATTGATATTGGTGGTTGCATTGTCTGCCGGGGAGAAAGTGGAGACAGTGGGATTTTCCGCGTCGGTCATGGAGTACTGGTACACGCCGGACAAATTTCCCAGGTACAGCTTGGTGCCGGAATCCCTGACTTGCGCACAAAGAACAGCAGTACCTGCGGCAGTTGCAGCATAAGCATAATACTTGCTGGCATACGATGCCGTCGAAACATCCCAGGGGGTGGAGAGAGTGTACTGATACATTCTGTCCAAGTTGCCGCCATTGATGAACATCGCCAGCCCGTCGGGACGGAACACCATTCCCTGCGGATAGGCATCCTGCGATGAAGTGGAGAATGTCTTGCTGCTGTACGTTGCCGTGGAGACATTCCATGGAGTGGAGAGCGCATACTGGTACACCGCATGATTACTGAAATCGAGAAGGAACATCGTGGTTCCGTCCGCTGTAATGTGCATATCCTGAATGCTGCCCATTTGCGAGCTATAGCTATAGAAAACGTTGTCATACGTGGCCGAAGAGACCGTCCCCGGAGTGGAGAGCGTATACTGATAGACTCTATCGCCGTTATCCCCCGCAACGTACATCTTGGTGCCGTCCGGGCTGATGAAGAGGGCTCGTGGATTGCTTTCCTCCGCTTCCGTGTATTTCACACTGCTGTACGACGCGGTAGACACATTCCAGGCGGTGGCGAGTGCAAATTGGTAGATATTCTTCGTAGTGTATCCGAGGATATACATCTTGGTTCCGTCGCTATTGAAGGCGAGACTCTGGACAGAATCATCGATCCCCGTGGCCGTATCGGTGTTATAGCTGATACTGTCATAGGAAACTGTTGAAAGATTCCAAGCGACAACAAAGAGCGGACGCAGAAAGAGCAGTACCCCGAATAAAACAAATAATGTTCGGGCGAGTGTTGCCCTTGCACTATCACGACGGTGAGTGCTGCTCATCATACAAAAATTTGATCGAATGAGATTGTATCGAATGCACACCGCAGAAATACTGGATTATTCTGGAAGATATTGTCTTCACTGACTCGATCTGAATCCGCCTCGGCAAGCTCGCTTCGTCCAACAAGTCGACCAGATGTAATAATGCAATCAGCAACGTTGATGACCTGACCTGCCCGAACCTATCCGCTCAGTACGGGCGAGTTCCTCCGGAAAAAGTCCAGAGCCTGCTCTGATGTTCATGCCAATGATGTTGAAATTGGCTGTCAGACGCAACAGTCACTGACTACCCACATAGCCTGTATGCATAATGGGAGCGATGCCTGCGGCAGTCTCTGCATCAAGTCCTTTCAATGCTGCAACAACTCACCTGCAAGTGTGATAATTTTTGCGGCCTCGGCACGGTTCATGGGGTCATCAGGACGGAACGTATTGAAGAGACTTCCGTCGGTACCTTTATCACCTTCGATAATCCCAAGGAATACTGCCATGGAAATAGCATGCGTCGAGGGATGATGGACAGGAACATCCGAGAATGTCGAAGGATTCTTCGACCCGATCTGCATCCCCATCCCCTCCAGAATGATCTGGATCACCGCTCCGCGCGTCGCCGGCGCATGAACGTTCAGCGA
>CAINWJ010000116.1 GCA_903854455.1 Candidatus Peribacteria bacterium
ACCAGCTGCTCAGGTGCCTTAAGCAAGCTCCTCTGGGACGCGACGACGGGGCGCTTCTCCTGTGGCACTGACCAGGCTGGAAGTTTCAGTACAGGCAACACGCTCTCCATCGGTGATGCACGGTACGTGAAGAAGTCCGGAGACACGATGACCGGCGCACTCACGATCAACCTGAGTTCCGGATTCCTGGGACTCAACATCATCCAGATGATGTCCGGTGCCTTCATCCACGCAGAGAAGAGCCTGACGTCATCGGGGTCCATCACTGCTGTCGGCAATATCACTGCGCGAGGGACACTGTCGGGCGCACTGATCACGCAAGGTGGTGTACCCGTGGTAACGACCGCGTACTTCAGCGATGTCCTCGATCCGAACGGAATACAGGATTCGACCGAATCAACAATAACGTTCAATGATGGCTCACGAACACTGACCATTGCTCCTGTCAGCGGTTCATTCGACTACTACTTGCGCGGAACGAAAATCGTCCGTTCGACATCAACGGGAGTTATCATTCCCGACACAACAGGACCGCATTACGTGTACTTCGACAGCGACCGTCAGCTGAAGTCATCGACGATCCCATGGGCATTCACGGACAACAAAGCCTTCGTTGCAACAGTGTACTGGCGAGCAGGCGGTGCGACTCCCGCACTCCTGACAGATGAACGTCATGGCATCGCGATGGACTGGGCAACGCACCGGTATCTGCACAACACCGTCGGGACACGCTACGAGAGCGGACTCACCGGTACGTTCAACAACAACGGACTGTTCACCGTGACGGCAGGTGTCGTCCATGACGAGGATCTGCGCTTCGCCATCCCGCAGCAGAAAAATACGAGAGTTCTCTATCGAGACGGGGCTAGTCACTGGATTGCCGATGCATCGGGGAGTCTCCTGTTCAAGGAAACAGCGAACATCATTCAGTATGATGCCGGCACCGGCACGCCTGCAGATGTCGGAACCAATGCGTACGTCGCCTACTGGGTCTTCGCCACCGATGAAGTGACGAATCCAATTCTGGTAGTGATGGGACAGAGAACGGATTCGACATTAGCCAATGCGCAGGCCAACAACACGATCAGCAACCTGAGCTTGGTGAATCTTCCGTCATCGGAAATGAAGCTCCTCTACAGAGTGATCTACCGGAGGAACGGAACCAGTGAAACATTTATACAGACCGATGACTACCGACAGACATCGAACCTGCCCATCGGAAACTTCGTCGCATCCGATCACGGTGCTTTGGCAGGTCTCACCGATGATGATCATCCGCAGTACCTGTTCCTTGCTGGAAGAGGCGGACAAACAATCATCGATAACATCGCCATTGTCGGCACACTCTCGGGGAGCAGAATCCACGCAGAGCAGAGCATGACATCCTCCGGCACAATCCTCGCGACTGGTAACATCACGACTCGCGGTGCCGCTTCGGGTGCCTATCTCACGTTCATGGGAGCGAGCAACTCGTACATCCTAGGTAACTTGGGAGTCGGAACCACGAATCCGGAAACGAAGCTGGAGGTTCTCGGAACCATCAGTGGATCGGCACTCAAGCTCGCCGGCAACCTGAGTATTTCGGGCTCGATCATCACGGAGCTGACGACCGGCGGAGGACTGGTGTTCAGCAATTCCGGCACTCTGGCAGCGACTGCCAAGGGATCATCCGGACAATTGCTCATTGCACAGGGGACCTCCGCACCACTCTGGAAAACCCCGACGCAATCCATGGTTTGGTTCTTAGACGGCAACCTGGAAGTGAAAGGAAGCCAGGGAGCGAGTGTGACCATGCCGTTCGGATTCACGGCAACGAGCGTCACAATGAGAACGGTGGGAGCACCGACCGGTGCGGCGTTGATCGCCGATCTAAAAAAGAATGGCACAACGATTTTCTCGACGTTACCGCAAATCAATGATGGTTCGAATACGGGCGGAGGAGCGGCTTCATTCTCCACAACGGATCTTGCAGATGGCTCACTCATCACGCTGGACATCACGCAGATTGGCAGTACGTTCAGCGGATCGGGGCTCACACTGCAGCTCAACGGAACGAGGAAATACTAAGAAAGTAGAAAGAGCAAAGAGAAAAGTGGAAAGGAAAAAATCGGGAGAAAAAATGAAAGGGAAAAACACTCACTTTCCATCTCGTTTTTCATACGCCCGTGATACGATATTCGCCGTGTCGAAGAAGCCTGTTTTCCATCGAGTGTTTGCTTTCATTGATGCGCAGAATCTCAATCTGGGTATATGGCATTTGGGCTGGAAATTTTTCGTGGCATTTCCCTTCAGTTTCAGATCAAGTTTTGCATACGTACAAAAAAACGGGGAATCGCAGAGAGACGCACCTCTGTCCGCAAGGTCCCGTTCTATGAATTCCTCACTCTAGTGCCAGTGCTCCGAAGAATAGCAAAATCAAGCGGCGCGAGACCCTCTCAGTCAAAATCAGTACATACAGTAAAGCTGTGGAGCTTTTTTCCTCTCTCACTGAGCAAGCTGATTGTATCCATTGTTATTCTGTACCAAGCGCTCTCACTCTTCTCGTTCATCCACTCCGCACTCGCTGCATCCCCTATCAATATCCAGGGCACCGCCTACAGCGATGAAGGAACTACACCCCTCGATTCCAAAACGATCTCCTTGCTTATCAACGGAGGAGGGAAGACCTCCGTCTCAACGAACTCCAGTGGAGTCTTCACATTCAGCGATATCTCGGTAAATACTAATGATATCCTCACGCTGTACTTAGACACCGACGGAGCAGAGCAGGGGGTGACAGTTACAAAAACCCCTCTGTCAGATCTTTCCAGTATTGCTCTATACCAGAATCGGCTCATCACACGCTGCGACAACAGCTGCTCGCTCACGAATACGGATCTCTCAACCGCCAACCTGGCGGAAGACACCGACATCTCCACCATCTACACGGTGAGCAGCGGCAACCTCACCCTGCCTGCAGGCAAGAAACTAGTGATCGGCAGTGCCGGTACCTTCGCTCCGGGGGGCAACGTCGCAGTCGGCTCCGGCGTTACCATCAACGGCACGCTTACCATCGGCATAAATAACATCTCGCTCTCCGGCTCGTGGCTGAAAGCATCTGGCGGAACATTCAACCCCGGCACATCGACTGTCGATTTCGATGGCGTGAATCAGACCCTCTCCGGCTCCAATACCTTCTACAACCTCACAAAAACGACGAGCATCGTGGCGACACTCACACTGGGAGCGACGACCACGCAGACGGTGCAGAACACACTGACGTTCCAGGGAGGAACCAATGGCTTCCTGGTGCTGCGTTCGTCGAAGGTCGGCGTGCAGTGGAAGATCGATCCGCAGAACTCCAGAACCATCAGCTATGTGAACGTGAAGGATGTCAACAACGTGAATGTGACGACGATCTACCTCTCACCGACGATTGCAGCAGACATGGGGAACAATACGAACTGGGTCATCTATCCTTCTGCGGGAATCCTGGTAAATGGCGAGAATGCATTCGACCTCCTCGGACAGATGGGGGACAGCGTCGTCTATCCGGTGCCGGTGTACACGAATGGAACTGCGAATAATACTCCGCCGAACAGATGGGGGATGTACCAGCCCACAGCAGTTGCTGTTGACAGTGTCGGTCATCGGCTCTTCGTCGGAGTAACCTTGAATTTTCGCGTGCTGGTCTACAATCTCAACTCGGAGAATGCACTACTGGACCGCATGCCTGATTATGTTCTGGGACAACCGAACTTCATAACGTCCGGTGCCGTTGCAACGCAAAACGGTTTGTACTCTCCTTCTGGTCTTGCCTACGATGCAACCAGCTCCCAGCTCTTCATCGCTGATACTACGAATAACCGCGTCCTCATCCACTCTGTCGCAACCATCACCAACGGTCAGAATGCAGCGAACGTGCTGGGGCAGCCGAACTTCACGATCGCGACCGGTGCCGTCACACAGAATGGGATGAGTGGACCGACAGGCGTTGCCTATGACGCTGCTAACTCTCGGCTCTTCGTTGCGCAAACCACCATTAATCGCGTCACGGTCTACAATATCGCCTCCATCACCAACGGACAGAACGCGGCGAACGTCCTGGGACAGCCGAACTTCGTACGATCAACTGCAGCAACCACACAGAATGGGATGAGTGCACCCTTCAAATTGGCGTACGATCCGACAAATTCCCGACTCTTTGTCGTAGATAGTACCAACCATCGCGTCCTCGTCCAGAACGTCGCAACCATCACCAACGGTCAGAATGCAGCGAATGTGCTGGGACAGCCGAACTTCACCATCGCGACTGCTGCCACGACGCAGAACGGGATCACCGGTCCGAGTGGAGTCGCCTACGATACGGCAAATTCCCGGTTGTTCGTTTCGGCAAACCATCGCGTCCTCGTCCAGAACGTCGCAACCATCACCAACGGCCAGAATGCAGCGAATGTGCTGGGACAGCCGAACTTCGTACGATCAACTGCAGCAACCACACAGAATGGGATGAGTGCACCGTATGAATTAGCGTATGTGTCTGCAAACTCCCGGCTGTTTGTTGTTGAAAATGGCAACCATCGTGTCCTCATCCACAACGTCGCGAGCATCATCAATGGGCAGAATGCTCTGGACATGGTGGGGCAGACAGATGGCATGCTGCCAAATCCGAATCCAATCTACACCAAAATAAATCAATATGATGCCCCACACTCACTGGGACTATCCGAGCCGACCGGAGTCGCGATCGACTCGGCAGGTCACCGCCTCTTCGTCGCGGATTACA
>CAINWJ010000117.1 GCA_903854455.1 Candidatus Peribacteria bacterium
TCCGACCGGATTTCCAGTACCATTTCATCCATGCTCCACATCTCCCGTCGTGCATTCGTTGCACTCATCACACTCGCGCTGCCGCTGACTGTCGCTGCAGCCACTATTCCGGAAGACACACAGACACCTCTTGTCAGAATCAACCAGGAGCAGAACGTGGAGGTGCGGGGAGATTTCATCTTAAGCCCGACACGGATCGTCATGCAGCTGGATCCCGGCGAGGAGCAGATCGTTGATGTGCAGATCCTGAGCCGCGAAGGCGAGAAGCGCTCCTACACCGTCGCAGTCGAGGACTTCTCCGTCTCGGATGACGGGTCGGACAACATCCAGTTCTACGGCGGAGCGGACGGTCCGTTCTCTGCCCGGTCGTGGGTGACGCCTGCCGTTGCAGAGCTTTCCATCGAACATGGTCAGCGTGCGTTCTTCTCCGTCAAAGTGACCGTGCCGAAGAACGCGTCCGTCGGTGATCACTACAGCGTCGTCCTCTTCCAGCGTCAGCCCGATGCCACGAAACCGGGCGGTGTCAGCATGATTTCCAGGATCGGCACACTCTTCCTCATCACCGTGAAGGGTGATGTCATCCGGCAGGGGACGCTGCAGCAGTTCCTCGTCCAACGGCACCTGAACTGGGCACTGCCGGCACGCTTCGGCATGCGCTACCGCAATACCGGTACGGTGCACTTGGTTCCGCAGGGGCACATCGAGATCAGCAACATCTTCGGCGTGACGGTTGACGATATTCCGGTGAAGGATTGGTACGTGCTCCGCAATTCCACGAGGCAGAGGGAGATCACCTGGCAGCCCAAGTTCGCCTTCGGCTATTACCAGGCCAAGCTCTTCCTCACCGCTGCCGGTCAGCAGCCGGTGGAGACGCAGGTGTCATTCTGGGTCATTCCCGCCATCCCGACGGCACTCATCGTCATCGCCATCTTCGCCATCTCGTTCCTTGTCCAGGCGTTCTTCAGTCGTTTCGAACTGAAGCGGAAGAAGGATGGTTCCAAGGAGAAGGAGGGGAAGAAGAAGGGGGCGTGAGGAGTCATAATTTGAAAGAAACCGAGGAGTTTCGAAGACGAACGACGCTTGTCACTTATTGTTCGTTCTAGTCGTATTCTCTGCATTGGTCATAGGTAGTTGCTTTGCGACCTCATCCCCAACCCTTCCCCTTCGGGAAGGGGAAGGGAGTTGTTTTGTTTATGTTTTCTGTAAGCCAAAAAACAAACAACCAACAAAACAGTTCCCCTCTCTGCCGCAGCGGAGAGGGGTTAGGGGTGAGGTCAGCAGAGGCAATACTGATAGCAGGCGCATCTAGTATTTGCTTAAATCCAAATAAATGGTATAATAACATAAACATCCACTATGTTCACACTCCTCTGGGAACGGTTTTCACCGAAGCAGCGACAGCGGGCACTCAATTCCGCCATCATCGCCTCCATTGTCGCATACCTTCTTCTGGCGTTGGTCGGTGAGCCTCTGCAGTCATTGCAGGCTGATCTGGGACGGCAGCCATCGCCAGAGGTCGTGTCGCAGGATTCTGAGTGAGAGCGTGAGCAGTTTATCTATAAATCAATGCCAAAAAACGGACATTGTAGGTTGCTGCAACATTTAAAGATGCGGGAACGGAAGGTATTCCACCTTTTTCCGGCGAAAAAGGTGGAGCCAAAACGCTGGCGCGCCAACTCCTCCAGCCCGGCACTGTGTCTCCTCGCTGGCTCCTCCAAGGATTCGGAGCCATCTCGTCGACGCGCTGCGGCGCGACAGTGCCTTCCCCTTCACCCCCCTGGCGCGCCATCCCGCCGACTCTGTCACGGAAAGAGTTTTGAGTTGTTTTGCACTATGTAATCCAGTCGAAAAATATTTCAACACTTTTTGGTTATGATCCGTTCATTACCGAATCTCTGTTCTGTGGAATATTTTCACTCACTAACAAAACGCGCGTGCTTGAAGAAAAGGATGTTCTTTCATTAGGAAGATCAATTGTCTTTCGCCTTCCTTCCCATCTCCATGACGGCGCGGCAGACCTTCTCCAGTGCGGCTTCGTCCTGATCGAAATCGATCCCTTCCTCCAGCCAGTTGCTGAGAACCTGTTCCTCACGCTCCTTATCCGGCTCATCCTCCGGCAGCTGCGCCATGATCTGCTTCACGATGTTGGTGCGGCGTGACAGTAGTTCCACGATCTGGCGATCGAGGTTGTCGACTTGTCTGCGGAGGTCAGTGGTTGATGGCATTGAACGCTCATATACGACGAGTCGGTCGAGGTTTGCAATTGACAGATGGGACAAATAGAAGGGATTGGAATACTAGGGATTGGAATATTTGGATCTCCAGTACTGTGATTCATTTGTTACAATGCATCCCATGGACAAGGTTCGGGCTCAGGAACGGATCAATCAACTGAAAGCAGAACTACTGCGGCTCAACCGTGCGTACTTCACCGAGAACAAATCATTGGTGCCGGAAGAGGTCCGCGACAGTCTGAAGCGTGAATTGATCGCACTGGAAAGCCAGTTTCCGGATCTCATCACGTCGGATTCACCGACGCAGCGGGTCGGGGCTCCGCTCGATCAGAAGTTGCCCAAGTGCCGGCACATCCATCCCAAAGAATCATTGCAGGATGCCTTCAGCCGCGCTGATCTGGATGACTGGGTCGACCAGATGCATCGTGCACTTGGAAAAGAATCGGTGACGTTTGAGTTTGAAACGGAGTTGAAGATCGATGGATTGAATATGTCATTGGTATTCGAGCGACAAGCGACAAGCGACAA
>CAINWJ010000118.1 GCA_903854455.1 Candidatus Peribacteria bacterium
GACCCAGTTCATCCATTAGCCGGGCACCATGTTCATATTGTCGTGGGGCAACTGCCTGCATTTCCATTGCTAACCGCCACAAATGCTTGGCAACCTCCAAACGCTCACTCAAAGCCTGCATCTCCGACAACGTCGCGATGTCACGAATAAGATTTCCGATCTCCTCCTCCGTCTTGCACGACAGAAACACGTTACACAGAGACCGGAACCACGGTTCCTTGCGCCAGCTGTCGTCGGTGAAACGTCTTTTGGACATCGGGCGGAGTATAAAGAAATGTTAAACGCAGGATTCTTCTTGCGGATCGTACCAACGTATTATCTCGCTGTCAAATAATTATCAACGTTCGATCCACTCAGCTCGCCCATCACCGCTTGCTCTTCCCCACTCTTTTCCTGATCCTGATCATCGGCACAACCAGTTTGATGTACAGCAGGAACACAAGGAAGAACATCAGCGCTCCCGCCGCTCCGTGAAATAAGATGATGCCGATCGACGGAGATGCCGCTCCGACGATCATGATACTTACGACGCGGAGAATGTTGAAAATCCAGAGCAGAACCAGTCCGATCAACATCGCAAAAAAGGCTCTCCCATGCGCAACTTTCTCCTTCCTCGCAAGCGTGATCCACACGAAACCGAAGATGCCCAAGAATAAAACGAGCATCGTGAATCCGGAACACACCGGTCCTAAGACAACGCCAAATCCGCGATACGTCAGTTCCCAGCGATCAGGCTGTACCGTCGTGATCCCGGGAAATAATGATAACAGCGTCGCGCAGGACCGAAGCACGACGGGCACAGTAAACTGATGAAACAGTGCCTCCAGCAGATTGGCGAACAGGTATCCGATGAAGATGACGAGACCGATGATGAGCAACCATCCGTGACGCAGGAGAAACTGCCAGGGCACTGTCAGTGCCAGTGCGGGGATGATGGGAAGAAGTAACGACATGTACAGCAGTACGGCGACCAGCGGTCCTCCGGCAACGGGATGTGCCTGGATGAACAGGTGCATCGCGAAGAACCGTTCCAACGAAGGATGTGTAGCGATGTACGAGGCAATCACTGTTGCAGCAACCAGACACAGAGCGATGATGACCTGCAGAATCCGAAGAGGCGGCAGCTTCCTCTTCCGTACATCATCGCGAACGGCAAGGGCAAAGAGTCCAAGCATCAATCCGACGAGAATCAATGGAAACGCATTGAAATTCACCGGTCCAACGAATGAGTGCTTCATGATGTCTCCCAGCCACTTGGAACTGACCACGAAGAAAGAGAGCAAGAGAATGACGTACGCAAGAATGAATCGTATGATGAATGCTTTCTCATTTTTGCCGATGTGAAAATAGTTCGCAGGGAAGATGGCGAGAATCATAGTTGAAAAGAATTAATTTTCCACTTTCCTCTTTTGGCTTTCCACTCCTATCAGCCCTTCCTTCCTCAGCACATACCAAATTGCAGGAATGAGGAATGCGATCCCCCACCAGGAGAACACGGGGGCGTCAAAATTGCCACCTTCTCCTTCGGCTCCGGAGGAAATGGGACCGACGATCTTCCAGACCTGTTCGGCGTCTAATGTGACAACAGAAACCGTGAAACCAGAGGCATCGAAGCCGTTGTTGGTCTGGAGGAGAGTTCCCTGGTCACTCCAGCGGGCAGACCAGGCATCATCGGCAGTACAACCAATGGTCTGTTTTCCGGAGCAGTAACGGAGACGTGTGTGATTGAGTGCTTTGGAAACGTAGAGCGTGATGTTGCCGGAGACGCCAGTGTGACCGTTGATACCGTGAATCACCGCGGCATTCAGGGCATCATCACGGGTGGCGGTGACGGAAGCGAAGCTCAGATCGCCTGAGCTGAAATTGAACGAGAAATCGGCGACGCTCTTTGCGAGGTACTTCAGGCGGAGTGTCTGCGTACCGAACTGCGGTGTCGAAAGGACATCTGTCGTGCCGTCGCTCGCGAGGACGATGCTGTGGTTGGCGGAGGGTTTGGCGGTGAGAACGACGGCAGGTGGGGAAGTGTCGTAGACGATAGCTCGACTATTCGAGTAATCCGCGACAAAGAGGCGGTAGCTTGTCGTGTCGTATGCCAGACCGTACGGCTGATTCAATTTGTTCTGTGTGGCGGCAGTAGAGGAACTGGAAAAATCCGGTTGCCCCAAAACATTCGCAGCATTCTGCCCATCGGTGATGGAAGCAACAGAGAAGATGGTGACACGGTTATTGCCATATTCTGAGACAAAAAGACGTGAATCGAGAGCATCGTAGGCGAGACCTCGCGGATTATTTGTTCCATTCTGGGTAGTAGCAGCGGTCGAACGTGTAAAGTTCGGCTGCCCGAGGACATTCGCCGCATTCTGCCCGTTCGTGATGGTGGCAGCAGCATAGATGATGACACGATTATTGCTGTAATCAGCCACAAAGAGCCGGGAAAGAGTTCCGTCGTACGCGAGACCGTAGGGTTGATTCAGTCCATTCTGGGTGGTGGCAGCGGTCGAACGTGTAAAGTTCGGCTGCCCGAGGATATTCGCCGCATTCTGCCCGTTGGTGATGGTAGGGATGGAAAAGACTTTTACAAGACTGCCGTACTCGGCCACAAACAAGCGGGAGTTTGTTCCATCGTAGGCAAGACCTGCTGGATACCACATCCCATTCTGGGTGAGGGCAGAGATATTCCGTGTAAAGTTGGGTTGCCCCAGAACATTCGCAGCATTCTGCCCATTCGTGATGGTGGCAGCAGAGAAGACGGTCACGCGGTGATTGTCCTTTTCCGAAACAAAGAGACGTGAATTTGTGTTGTCGTAGGCGAGACTGCGGGGGCTATACATCCCATTCTGGCTGGTGGCAGATAAGAGTGTATAAAATACGCTCTGACCGAGCACGTTATCCGGGATACGATCAGTGAAGGAATTATCTATATTCAAGCCGTAGACCAGAACACGATTGTTACTCCATTCAACAACGAAGAGGCGATGGCCTATCGCATCAAGAGCAACAGCAGATGGTCCATCGAGTTCCAGTTTATTCGGATGATTGTTGGGGTTGGCTTTGCTGTAGACAGGAGTCAGAACAGCAAGATTATCATCATACTGACCAAGAATATCGATAATATTCTGTCCGGTTGTTATCGTAGCGACATTGAGCAGACTGACGCGACTAGCGCGATCATCCGCAATAAACAGGCGGGAGTTCGTCGTGTCGTACGTCAGGCTATATGGCCAACTAATTGTGTTTTGAGTGACGCTATTGTTGTTGGTTGAGTAATCCGGCTGCCCAAGGACATTGGCTGCATTCTGCCCGTTGGTGATGGATGATACGTTATATACCACGATTCTGCGATTATTGTATTCCCCAATGAAGAGACGGGAGTTCGTCGCATCGTAGGCAATGCCGTACGGGGTGTTCATTCCATTCTGTGTTATGGCAGAAATTGAGCATGTAAAGTTGGGCTGCCCCAGAACATTCGCCGCATTCTGCCCGTTGGTGATGGAGGAGACATTATAAACAATGATACGGCTATTGTTCGCATCTGACACAAAGAGGCGGGAGTTTGTCGCGTCGTATGCGAGACCATACGGTTTATTCAATCCATTCTGGGTTACAGCAGAGTTATCCCGTATAAAGTTCGGTTGTCCGAGAATATTGGCTGCATCCTGCCCATTCGTAATAGAAGAGACACTATGAACAATGATACGGTTGGCGAATGAGTCCGCCACAAAGAGACGTGAATTTGTTGCATCGTAAGAAAGAGCAATTGGACGGAAGAATCCATTTTGAGCAATGCCATTACTGGGGCTCGTGAAGTCCGGGGCCCCGAGTACGTTTGATGCATTCTGTCCGTTCGTGATAGTAGTGACATTGTGGACAAGGACACGATCGTTGGACCAATCGACAACGAAGAGGCGGGAGTTCACGGCATCATAGGTGAGACCCCATGGAGAGTGCAGCCCGTTCTGCGTGATAGCGTCGGCTTTTGTGTAAAACACGCCCTGCCCCAGAACGTTATCCGGCAAACGATCGGTGAAGGTGTTATCGGAATTGAGACCGTATACCAAAATCCGAGAATTACTCGTATCCGAAACAAAGAGACGGTGTCCAACCGAATCCACAGCAATCCCATAGGCATCGCCAATTCCTAATTTATTTGGTACATTGTACTGAGATCCTTTCGTAAAGATCGGTGCGGGGTCACTCAAGTTATCATCGTACTGCCCCAGTGCATCGATGGCATTCGCCCCGTTCGTGAGGGAGGCGGAGGCGACAGCTGGAAAAAATCCGATCAAAGAAATAATCAGGCATGCGAGCGAATGCCGGAGAAATTGGGAGCTTGGAATTGGGAATTGGGAAGTCATCAACTTGCTCATTGTTCACCATATATGCTCAATTTTCCATTGCTCAGGAAGCCTTCCTTCTTCAGTACATAGCAAAGGAATGCGATCCCCCACCAGGAGAAGACGGGGGAGCATCCATGTCCCCTCCTTCACCCTGACCACCGGAGGAAATAGGACCGACGATGGATCTATAATTTCAGTCCAAAATTCAAGATTGACGCATTGCCTTTTACTACCCTATAATAGGTACTAAGTACATCTCTTTACCTCCATCTCTATGGCAAACGCCCAGATCCGCATCAATAAGACGAAGGAGCTCACCGCTATCCTCGAGGCTCTCCGGCAGCATTTTAGGCTCATGAGTGATGCCGAACTGGTGAAGCTGGCGCTACCGCTGGCACATGATTTCCTAGAACGACAGCGTAGAGATTCCTGGATAGCCTCTCTCCCCTATATGGAACTATCGGATGAAGAACAGGCATCTCTGACAGAGGGAATCAAGTCTCTGGAACAAGCGAAGAAAGATGGAACCTTGAAGCCCATGACTCCGGAGGAATTGATGGAAGAAATCCGTAATACTCCCGATGCATAAAGCGATGTTCTCTCTCTTCAAATCGCCGCACTTCTTCCGGAAAGCGCGAAAGCTCATCCGAAAGAATCCGCAGCTCGATCCGAAGCTTCTGCACTGCTTTCGACTAATGAAGCACGATCCATTCTGCGCTTCGCTTAGAACGCATCGTGTCATTGCTCGCGTAGACGAAAAACCTGCCATGAGCTCACGTGTCACGAATGATATCCGCATCATATGGCGACAAGACCAGGAGGAAGCGATTATTCTGGACTTGATCGACATCGGCGGTCACAGCGGGAGCAGCAAGGTCTACCGGTAATTCTGCAAACGGATTCGCTCAGAATAGTGCTACCCGCTGATCGCTAACCGCTTTTCGCCCGTCTATTTCCCTCCCTTCCTCGCCTCGATCACCTCTTCGGCGACGTTGCGTGGGACTTTGGCGTAGTGGCTCGGCTCCATGGAGTAGCTGGCGCGACCCTGCGTCATCGAACGCAATTCCGTGGCGTAGCCGAACATGGCTGCCAGAGGAACGTCTGCGCGAATCGTCTTGGCCATGCCGCGATTGCCGGTGTCCTTGATGAGACCGCGGCGTGCGCTCAGGTCGCCCATGACGTCACCGAAGTATTCTTCCGGGCAAACGACTTCCACGTTCATGACAGGCTCGAGCAATACCGGATCGGCTTTCTTGGCAGCTTCCTGCGCTCCGATGGACGCACAGATCTTGTACGCCATTTCGGATGAGTCAACGTCGTGGTACGAGCCATCCAGCAGCTCCACCTTCACGTCCACGAGCGGGAAGCCGGCGAGGACGCCGCGGCTCAAGCCTTCCTGGAAACCCTTGTCACACGGCGTGATGAACTCGCGCGGGATACGACCACCGACCACACTGTTCTCGAACTCGTAGCCCTTGCCCGGCTCCTGCGGGATCATGCGGAAGACCACGTGACCGTACTGACCGCGACCACCCGTCTGCTTGATGTACTTGGACTCATGCTCGACCTGCTTCTGGATGGACTCACGGTAGGCCACCTGCGGGGCTCCGGAGTTACTCTCCACTTTGAACTCGCGACGCATGCGATCCATGATGATATCCAGGTGCAGCTCACCCATCCCGCCGATGATGGTCTGACCAGTCTCCTCATCCGAGCGGATGCGGAAGGTCGGATCTTCCTCGGCAAGCTTCTGGAGCGCGATGCCCATCTTCTCCTGGTCCGCCTTGGTCTTAGGTTCGATGGC
>CAINWJ010000119.1 GCA_903854455.1 Candidatus Peribacteria bacterium
GTTCAGGCAAGACGTTGGTAGCCGTGGCGGTGATCGCCAACGTCCTGGCTCATCATGGGCAGTGTGCACTGATGGTGCCGACGGAGGTGTTGGCTCGACAGCATGTTGCGACTATTTCCCGATTGCTCCTGACCTACCACACGTACATTCAGTCTAAGAAATTCAAGGAGCAGGGGATCAAGGCCGATCACCTTTTGGCTCTGCCTCAGCCAACCATCGCACTGCTTACAGGATCGATGCCGCAATCTGAAGCCGATGATGTGCGCCGCAAGCTCGCGGAAGGTCGCATCGACATCGTCATCGGGACGCATGCACTGATTGAAGACAAGGTCCGATTCAAGAATTTCTCCCTTGCGATTGTCGACGAGCAGCACCGGTTCGGTGTCGTTCAACGGCAACGACTCAAGGAGAAGGGGAGTCCGCACTTCCTCTCCATGACCGCGACCCCCATTCCCCGGACGCTGGCTCTCACGGCGTACGGTGATCACGATCTTTCCGTATTGCTTGAAAAACCGGGTCAGCGGCTGAAGATCGAAACGAAGGTTGTCTCGCCGACGGGACGCAAGACGGTTGAGCTCTTCATCGATCAGCAGATTTCAGAAGGGCGGCAGGTGTTCGTCATCTGTCCGCTGATCGAGGAATCCAAGGATGATGCCATCGCCGAAGTCAGGAATGTGGAAGCCGAGGAGAAACGGCTGAAGCTTGCGTTCCCCAAGCGGAGGATCTTCAAGCTGCACGGGCGTCTTTCCAGTGACGAGAAGAAGCAGATCATGGATGACTTCAAGGCGAGGAAAGCCGATATTCTCGTTTCAACCTCGGTCATCGAAGTCGGGATCGATGTGCCCAATGCGACGATGATCATCATCGAAGGATCAGAGAGATTCGGTCTCTCCCAGCTTCACCAGTTCCGCGGACGCGTGGGCAGGAGCGATCATCAGAGCTACTGCTTCCTGTTCACCACATCCCCCGGCCAGGCGCATTCCGAACGATTGAAAGCGATGGAAAAACACGACTCCGGCTTCATGCTCGCGGAGATTGATCTGAAACTGCGCGGTCCCGGAGAGCTCTACGGTACGCGTCAGAGCGGCATTCCCGAGTTCCGGTTCGCCAGCCTGCTCAATCCGGAGATGGTGGTGAGGGCGAGGAAGGCGGCGGAACGAGCGATAGGCGGTAAGCGATAAGCGAATAGTCCAATTGACTGGTAGACGCTCACTTTGGGTGAGATTTTGGCTTGGTTATACCGTTCCGATCTTTCAAGATGTAATATTATTGACAGAGTACAAAAGTACTTTTACTTTCACTGTAATTTTCCCTTACAAATTTATGGCTAAAAAATTAGGACTCGATACTCTCCCAGACGGAAAATCCGGATTGGCAGTACAGGAACCTGTTCAGGTTCGACGCAAGCCAATAAGACTCACTGAAGATGAAAGGAAAGAATTTTCCCGATTATTTGGTGAATCAATTAATCGAACCTCAGGGGCTTCGAATCAAGAACAAGAGCGGCAGTAGATTTTTGGTTGCTACTCCACCGGATCAATATCCACCGACACTCCGCCGAGTGGTAGTGCATTGAGTAGCATTCTCGGATGCTCACCCCGTAGCGTGATCCGGAATGTCGTGAGTCCATCTCGCTGTTCTTCCTTCAGCTGGATCTTGGCATCAAATTGCTCGGCGAGCTCCTTCGCTCGTTTAAAGAGAGCCAGGGCTTTTGCGCGGTCTTTCCGTACGAGAAGCTCAATCATCTGTGTGAATGGCGGGTAGCCGGCTTCACGCCGGAGTTTGAGTTCTGATTCCCAATAGTCACTCTCACTACCTGTCACCGCACATCGTATTTCCGGTGCTTCCGGGCGATACGTCTGCACGATCGCATGACCTCCAACTTTCCTCTGCATGTGGCGGACAACGGAGGAGACGGTCGCGAAGACGCGTTCGCCTGCACGGAAATCGGGCACGGAGAGACCGACGTCAGCCACAAGAATTGCCGCAAACGTCACTCGCGGACATCGTAGAGCACGAAGTACCGGTTGAGTCCCGAGGAGGATGTCGATGTCGCCGCTCGCGATTTTCCCGATCAATTCCTCCATGGCACCCGGATGATCGAGGGTGTCGGCATCGGCTCTGGCGATCCTTGCATTGGGGAAGAGGATGCGGGCATCGGCCTCCACGCGCTCGGTACCGGCTCCCACTGCCTTGAGTTGTGGAGAATGGCATTTCGGGCATTCCGCCGGCACCTCCGATCGTTCACCCGTCGCCTCATCGATGAGCAGCGGCTTGCCGTTCCTGGTGATGACGCGCAGCGGGAGATTGGATGCGGGCGACAGTGTCGTTTCACGGCAGTCCAGGCAGAGCAGGCTCGTCGCCGTTCCTCGTCGGTTGAGGAACAGGATTGATGCTTCATTCCTTGCAATTCTCTCTGTCACTGCATCGACCAGCGGTTGCGTGAACGGGTAGTGCTGCCCGAACTGTGCGGTAGCCAGGTCGATGAGTTGGATCCGAGATTGTTGGCATTGATCTGCGTGCTGCTTGATTAACTTGTAGCGCGTGCTTGTCTCATCGCCGAGCGCATGCTTCAGGCTATCGAGCGACGGAGTGGGTGATGTCAGTAGGAGCTTGGCATTCGATTGCTTCGCGAGAATCTCCGCTGTGAGTCGTGCGTGGTACTTCGGTGTCTGATCGCTCTTCCATGTCCACTCATGCTCATCGGCGATGACGATCAGACCGAGTGAGGAGAGGGGAATGAAGAGTGCCGTCCTCGTTCCGACGATGATCATCGGTTTACCGCTTTGTGCCTGACGGTAGAGTTCTCGACGTCCGGCTTGCCCTGTGCCACTGTGAAGAACTTGGACGTGTTCCGAGCCGATCAACTCTGCGATCTGACGGTTGGCTTCGATGGCAGCATGGATGTTTGGAAAAAGGATCAACGAACTCTTCTGGTTCTTGAGGAAATCGCTTGCCATTGCTGCAAAGAGCTTGTTTCGATCTTCTTCGGATCGACCGTCAACGAGGAGTGTTGGTTTCTTCTCGTTTTTGATTGAGGTGATGAGATTGATGTCTTCGTCACTTAATACAATTGAAAGCGGTATTGTTTTATTGTGATGGTCAGCCCTTCGACTGCGCTCAGGGTGACAAGCTTGTTTGGCGATAATCTTTTTCTCGATGAGCGTTTTCAGCGTCGTCGACGATGCACCGGTTTCCTCCAGGATTTCTTCCTGCGTTGCTGCATCCCGTACTCGGAGAAATTCGATGATTTCAAGTTGCTTCTTCCCTCGAACAGCTACATCACTTTTTGCCAATGTGAACACCGGCTCCGGTTCATGTTCATTGAGAAGGTGCCACGGCGGTGCCGGGAGAAAGATTTGCAATGCTTGTCTGGCTGAACAGCAGTAGTACCCGCGAAGCCACTGCAACGTTTTGAGCAGTGCAGGCGGCAGAATCGGTTTCTTGCTGATAACGCGAATGATCGATTTCACTTCGAAGCTGGTGTCCGGTTTCTCGCTCTGTACTGAGATCACCATGCCTTCCACTTCCTGTTTTCTGAGCGGAACCATCACCAATGAACCGGGCATGATTTGCTCATCGGTCTGGTACGTCAGTCCCTCGGATCCGAAGGAGGAGTGCTCGGCGGTGACGACGGAGAGGAACATGGCGGGGGATCGGGGTCGGGGGAAGATTACCGCTGATCATGGGTTGCAGACAGCATGATTTTTAGACAGGGGAGCAGGATTCCTTCCTGCGGAGAAGAAAGCTCAGTTTACTGTTCCGCGGGAAAGAATCCCGCTCCCAATTCTAATAAATATATTTTTCACCTCCGTAATCAGTAATCAGGATAAGAGTACCTTTGATCGAGCTTGATGGCAGCATCGTATTCTTTATTTCCCGCAGCCGGGACGCTGCGTTCCGGTTCTCTCGTCTTCCCTTTCAGTTCAGAAACCCGTACTCTTCTCTCTGCCACTTCGGGGCGTAGCTCAGTTGGCTAGAGCGCCTGCTTTGGGAGCAGGAGGTCGCGAGTTCGAGTCCCGCCGCCCCGACCACGTCGCTCGCGAGCGACGTGGCACGGCCACTCATCACAGCTACTCATTCTTATGCGCACCTACCGCCACCTCGACCTGGTCATGGCCGCGTTCGTCGCTGTGCTCCTGATCAGCAACATCGCGTCGTCCGCCAAGATCATCGATTCCGGTCTATCGATCTTCGGGTTGCCGCTCAGTTTTGATGCCGGCACGATCCTGTTCCCGCTCAGCTACATCTTCGGGGATATTCTGACGGAAGTGTATGGATATGCTCAGAGCAGGAGAGTTATCTGGGTGGGGCTGGGTGCGTCGCTGGTGATGAGCTTTATCTTCTTCATTATTCAGCTACTGCCTGGCGAGCTGTCGTGGGAGCAGTCTGTCGGAGACCAAGCATTCACATCGATCCTGGGAGGCGTGAGCAATTTCGGCATCGTCATCGCCAGTCTGACAGCATACTTCATCGGTGAATTCAGTAATTCCTATGTTTTGGCGAAAATGAAGGTATGGACTGCTGGACGTTGGCTCTGGATGCGCACGATCGGCTCAACGATTGTCGGCGAGGGGCTGGATACAGTTGTGTTTATTCTGGTCGCTTGTTCGCTGGCAGTATTCTCCTGGTCTCTGGCACTCAGTCTCATTGTTGCAAACTTCATTTTCAAAGTCGGTGTCGAGGTTCTTTTCACACCGGTGACCTATCTCGTTGTGAGTATTCTCAAAATCGTCGAGCATGAGGATTACTACGACAGTGATACGGATTTCAATCCATTCCACGTTTGATCACTGCATCAGGCTGGCATTTCCTGCAGTGCGTCGGTTGAGGCAGTATCGGCACTCCAGCGGAGCAGGCGATGAAACCGGAAGAGGTAAGCCAGTCCGGCGATCATGACACACGCAATCATCAGACCGATCAGGGTGCTGGCGGTTGTCGTGACAAAGGGGGCGGAGAAGGCAGCTCCCAGCGCCATGCAGAGAAAGAACCCGCCCCAGAGGAGTCCTGTTTTCCATGGGAAACTCGTTTTCAGTGCACGGTTGGCACTCCGGAAGAGTGTGATTGCCAGGAAGCAGTGAACGATCGTTAGTGTCGAGATGGCACCCACGAATCCGAAATGAGGAACCATCCAGAGGTTGAGCGAGACAGACATCGCCGCTGCGATGCCCATGTATGACACCAGTGTCTTCCATGCATGTCTCGTCAGCAGAACGTAGAAGCTAAAGAGGACGATGCCGTTTAAGAATTGTGGCGCACTCAGCAGCCGGAGTGCCGTATCCGCGCCCGGACTACTGAGCGGAGTCACGTAGTTGGCGGTCGTCAGTAGCAGCATGATGGGTCTGGACCAGAAGAATGAGAACGTTGCCGCGATAGATCCCAGGATCAGAACAGCAAGGAGTGTTTTGCCGAGGAGGCTGTCTACCGGTTGCTTGTGTTCATGACGTTCGCTCAGGATCGGCAGTGTGGAGTTGAGGAGGAACGTCGGCACGATGTACGTCATCTCCGTGATGCGTGAAGCGAAGCCATAGAGCGCATTCTGATCTGCAAAATCCGGTCTTAGCAGGGCGATCATGGTGAGGTCGAACTGGCGGTAGAGTGCGATGCACAAGTACGCCAGACCGTATGGAGCTGCCTTCAGAAACAGTTGCTTCAGTAACTGCACATCGAAGCACGGTCTGATGGTGGAAATTCTGAGTGCGAATGAAAGTGAGAGGAGGAAGAGCACTGCTGCACCCAGCGATCCGATCCAGAGGAATGCCTGGTATGTTGCCGGATCCTCACTTAGGTGCACCCCCGTATAGATGATCAAAATCATCGCGCCGGTGGTGAGAACGCGTTGCGTGATTTCCGCGATGAAGACGAAGTACATTTTGTACTGCACCTGGAAGATGCTCCGGAGCACCCCTGCGAGCAGAGTGAAGAATGGTACGAGTGCAGCGATGGAGATGCCGATGCGCAGTGGGCTATTTGTCCAGACAGGCACCAGCCATACGATACCGACTGCGGCACCGAGTGAAAGGACGGTTGCCATCGTTCGCAGTATCAGGAGTGATCCGAGTATCCGGCTCTTGTCCTTCGCAATCGATACTTCCCGGACGGAAACGGCATAGAGACCGAAATCCGCAAGAATGGCGAAGAGCTGCAGATACCCGTACGCGGAGTTGTATGCACCGGCGAGCTCCCGTTCCAGTCCAAGTGCGACACACTTCACCGATACTGCGCTCATGGCAGCCATCATTGCCTGGCTTAAGATCTGCCAGAGGGTGGAGGTGGCGATTTGGCGGGTGGACATGGGGTGAAGAACTGTAGCGTGTGGTCATTGTAGGAGATGTTGAGGAGGAAACCGAGGAAACCAACGAAACCAAGGATTTCAAGTAAGTTCGTCGGTTTCTTTGGTTTCCTTGGAATCGTTGGTTTCCTTCTCGTGCTATTCTCACCCCGTGCCTCATCCCGACCCCCACGCTCCACTGGCGTACCGGCTTCGACCGACAACGCTCGCCGAGTTCTTCGGGCAAAGTGCCGTGATCGGTGAGGGGACTGCGCTTCGGAAGCTCATCGAAGCCGATGCGCTCACATCGGTGATCTTCGCGGGGCCGCCCGGGACGGGGAAGACGACACTTGCAACGATTGTGGCGGAGACGACGAAATCGAACTTCGTTACATTGAGCGCAGTGACGAGCGGGGTTGCTGATATCAAGACAGTTTGCATAGAAGCCGCACAGCTCAAAACTGGTCTTAGGCAGCGGACAGTGCTTTTTGTCGATGAGATTCACCGTTTCAATAAATCGCAGCAGGATGCACTGTTGCCATCGGTGGAGAGCGGCACGGTCGTTCTGATCGGTGCGACGACGGAGAATCCCTACTTCTCGGTCAATTCCGCGTTAATCTCGCGGTCACAAGTATTTCTTCTGAAGCCGCTGAGTCAGGATGATCTGACCAAAATTCTGGCACGTGCACTGAAGCACCCGGACGGTTTTGCCGGGAAGATAACGATCGCGAAGGACGCCCTTGAGTACATCGCGATGCTTGCAAACGGCGATGCTCGATCAGCATTGAATCTCCTCGAGCTTGCCTGCGTCGTCATCGGCGCGAAGATTTCCAGGGCACAGGCGGAGAAGCTCCTCCAGGAGCGGTACAAGCGGTATGACCGCAAAGGCGAGGATCACTACGATACGATCTCCGCGTTCATCAAGAGCATGCGTGGAAGTGACGTGGATGCGGCGATGTTGTGGCTCTTTAAGATGATCAAGTCGGGTGAAGATCCTCGTTTCCTCTTCCGTCGGATGATGATCTTCGCGAGTGAGGATGTCGGGAATGCGGATCCCAGAGCATTGCAGCTGGTCGTTTCTTCATGGCAGGCGTTTGAAATGGTTGGCTTGCCTGAGGGTGAATTCTTTTTGGCTCATGCCTGTGTTTATCTAGCACAAGCGCCGAAGAGCAATTCTGTGACCGTTGCCAAAGATACGATCAAGGCAGCGATTGATGGTGCCTCCTCGCTCGAGGTTCCTCTCCATTTACGAAATGCGCCGGTGAAGGCGATGGCTGAGAAGCATGGGTACCACAAGGGCTACCAGTATCCGCACGATGCTGCCGGCGGAGTCGTTACGGCTGATTACTTCCCGGCGGATTGGAAAGGTGCGAAAAGATTCTACGAGCCGACGGATCGGGGTTTTGAGCAGGAGGTAGCAAAACGAATGAAAACTGTACGGTCTGTGCTTGGTAATTGATAAATTTTGTAAAAGTGATATAATATACACAACAAACATATGAGTTCAGCCATTCGACGCATTCGGGTTTTCGCCCATGAGCACGATGACGTGCCGGCGTTTCATGCAACGTACCTGGTCTGCACGGTTCTCGCTGCCTCGCTCTTCAACCTCGGCTTCTTCTTACTGCTCATTCTCGGGCACATGTCGCTCGACTTCGTGAAGTATCGCGAAATTCATCACTTCGATTTACCGACAACATTTAAGGCGATGATTTTGGAAAGTATCGTTGATATTTCATTATTCCTCTTTTCGCTTACTGTCGGAATTTACTTGAGTCATGCGTACGTTCTGGCAGCCCTGAGCGGATTGCTGCGCTCTGAACTGACCGTTCTCCGCGCGGTTGGTACCATTATTCCGAAGATATACATTCTGGAGAATATGGCATGCATATTGTTTAATTTTCAATCGTACCTGCACTCCATCCATCCTAATCTCCGTATCCCGCTCACGAGGATCCAACACTGGTCACTCAGAGTGACGTACGTCTGTTTGTTTGCGCTCGCCATGACAATTGTATTCTTCCATGGTCGGGAAATGACATTGCTGAATATTCTTGCACGCGAACTAATTCCGGCACTTTAAAACGGTGGTCCATCAGGGAATAGAGATTGCTCAATTGCCTTCATTGCCGACCGCCATAACCTCGCTCGATCGGATTCTTTTCCATCACCGTATCTTTTAATGAAATCATCGAACCGTTCATCAATTGTTACTGTTCTATCAATAATTGTCCTTTTATCGGCGTATGCAAGGATCATCTGCTCGATTGTATTGAGGATAATGGAACCATCGGGCATCCAGCCCTTATGAACGCGAACAATATCTCCGATTTCTTTAAATCCGCGTCGAGTAAGAAATTCCGAGGCAGCTTGTTCATGCTTGAGACCGTATTCCTTCTTGATTGCTTCCCAACATGCACTCTGAGCTTCCGTGGCAGCTGCTTCCACCGTGCGAGCCTTTTCATTGAAATCAACAAAGCGGAGTAAGTCGTGAATTTCGGCTGCTGCATGGAGTGCACGTGATCGAATAATGATTCCATGAGGAATGAGTGCCGCAGCGATTTGATCACAGTTTCTCGCTACAGCCCTGGTGTGCAGTCTGACTTTCTCCGGCAGCATCACCTCATCCATCCAGCCGGCTATTTCTTCGTCAGTCGGGATGGCAATATCACTGAATGAGCATGTGATGGTTCTGGTCGATTGCTTCTGCTCTTCGATGGCAATGGTGATTCCGGCATCGATTTCATTCGTCGCGCGCTGCGCCCACTCGATAATCCTGATACCTGGAAAGTCGTGAGAGTGCTCCAGGATCTGATGCGCCTGGTCCGGTGAGGTGAGGCGGTAGAGATCCAGGTGACACAGAACGTCGCCGTAGCGTTGTTCCAGAGCAAAGGTAGGACTGACGATTGTCCCGGCAATTCCCAATCCTTTGGCTAAACCTTGGACAAATGTTGTCTTGCCGGCACCCAGTTCGCCGCTGATCAGGATCGTCACCGGTCGCACATAGATGGTTCTGGCGAGCGATTCGCCGATTTTTCGCATCTTGATGTCGGTTTCAGCCTGTAGAGTGCAGGAATCAATTATTGACATTTAATCAAATATGTAATATCATATACGAGTACAGACAAAAACTCCCACTCATTCTATCACGAACAAACATCTATGAAGCGTCTCGGATTCCGCGTTCGGGCTATCTACAGACTGAAGGCGCCTCGCGCTCTGTCTATCGCCAAGCAGCGGATCTCTTTCCTTATAGCATCGCTTTCCCTTCTGGCATTCGTTGCAGGGAACATGGTCGGACAGCATGGCTGGTACGCGTTCTGGAAGACGGTCATGGGGAAGGAGGCGGACGATCAGCTGCCGTTCGTCGGTATGGTTGTTCCGGTTTCCCAGGTTCCGGATTACGCAGCATGGTCCTGGTACGGTGGCAGTTCAGCCGATCACACCTTCCGTCAGGTGCCCACGAATCTCTTGGTTTCACTCCCGACGTACGATCCTTCTTCTCTCCATACGTCAGGGAAGAGCAGTTCTCAAATGGATCTGGCATATTCCATCGGGTACATGGGGAGTTATGCCAGTGGTCAGGATCATAGTGGCAGCCATCCGGGTGTAGATATTCGCATGCCGGTTGGTACGCCCATTCAGGCGATCGCCAATGGCATTGTGGAGACGGTCTCTATGATTTCGACGGGGTATGGGCATCACGTCGTCATCCGGCATCCCAACGTTCCCGATCCCGATCACGCCGGTCAGACGACGACGATTTACTCCATCTACGCTCACTTGGATTCGGTTCTGGTTACCCAGGGCGAGGTCGTGCACATGGGTCAGCAGATTGCTACTTCCGGCATGACGGGACTTACGAGCGGTCCGCACCTCCACTTCCAGATCGACAAGGCGGATGCACCGTTCCATCCGTACTGGCCATTCAATACGTCAGAGATGAATGCTGCACGCCTGTCGTTCAATGCTGCCATTGATTCCGGTCTCAATCAAAGCCTGGGGGATCAGTACACAGTGAGTCCGCTGCTTCTGGTCCAGAAATTGCAGAACTATGCGATTGCCTCCACGCCGAGGGCTACCACGACAGCGTCTTCCTCACCGGCTGTGGTGAGCACTGCATCGACGCGCATGACACTTGCTGAAAGTATCGCAGCCAAGCGTGCCCTCAGACTGGCACAGGCACAATCTTCTCCGAAGACAACGAGGACGATCGTGACGACAGCGACATCAACTCCCGTAGCTGCGGTTTCCACCGTGCAGACCGCTCAGGTTGATTCCGTTGTTCCGGTTCCATCTGCAGGAACGAATACCGACGTCGATCATCTGCAGATCGATCACTCCGGTGTCCTGTCTAGGACATGGCAGAAGATTAGGATTTCCACACTCGATCGCAATGGGAATCTCGTCCAGTCTCCGTCCTTCACCGGCCGTCTCTACCTGATCTCCGATTTCGGTCAGGCGGAGATCCGTCCGTCTGAGCTGAGTTCTCTGGATTTCGTGAATGGTGTGGCAACCGTCAATGTGCTTTCCCGCGGAACCAAGACGATCTTCATCGGAACCCGTGGAGCGTTTACGACGACGAGTGCGCCGATGGTGTACACACGGTAGAAATGACTAATTCCCAATGATCAATGACCAAATAATGACCAATACTTCAATGACCAACGTTGTTTAAGGCAAGGTTATTGGGCATTGGTGATTTGGATTTATTTGGGCATTGGGAATTGGTCATTGGTCATTGCCCTTTTCGATGTTCTTCTGTACAGCAACAACATCAATAAGATCAGCACAATACCCAGCCCCGCTTTCCCTCCAGTCGAAAGGAACAGCGCCGCGATGCCGAAGGCGGTTCCCGCACTGATCATGAGGAGGATGACCTGCCTCTCACTCCAGCCACGATCGAGCAGGAGATGGTGGAGGTGATCTCTTCCGCCCTGAAACGGTGATCTTCCCTGACTGATCCTGCGAATGATCACGAAGATCGCGTCCAGGAGAGGAATGCCGAGAGCCAGGAACACCGTAGCGATTTTGCCGCCGCTGAAGATGCCGAGTAACCCGAGCATCAGACCGAAGAACATGGATCCGGAGTCGCCGATCAGCATCTTTCCCGGAGGGAAATCGAAGAGCACGCCGGCTGCTGCGATGGCGGCAAGCGAGAAGGCAATCTGGGCAATTTGTGGCTCACCATTGCGGAAGAATGCCAGGCATCCCAGCATCAGAAATCCGATGGTCGAGAGTGAACTCACTTGTCCGGTGATGCCATCCAGCCAGTTGAGCGCGTTGATGGTGAACAGCAGCCAGACGAGAGTAAATATTCCACTGAGAACCGGGATCGGACCGAGGGTATGGATGGTCACGACGATCGAGTCGAGCTTGAGGATGCCACCGAGCGGATTCGTGATGGTGTAGATCCGCGATCCGGTGAGAAACACGATCAGGGCACATGCTGCCTGGGTCAGTAGTCGTACCCAGGAGGGGAGGGGAGTGCGGTCATCGATGAAGCTGACGATGCCGAGCAGGATCACAGCGGCGATGAGCCCCGATTCCTTGAGTTCAATCGTCGTTGATATCAGAAAAACGCTTAAAAAAGCGATGATCGCGATGATGCCGACAGGGTAGGGGAGTCGAGCGCGCTTGAGTCCGTATCGTTCCGGGAAATCCAGCAGTCCGATCTTCGGAAAGAGGATCATGGCTCCTCCATAGAGGATCACCGTGCCGAGGAATGTGATGGCAACCTGCAGAACCATTGCTACGATTGTACCGATGCCACCCCGAACTGTCTGCGGCTTACTCGCACCCCGATGCATCGGCTCGGCTAGGAAGCACTGGAATGCACTTTTCGCAGAGCAGGGGACTCAAGCTTTCTTCGACTGGTACAAGGCTTCTACGATTCAAGATTTGGAGCTTAGGCTTGCGGAAATGTTCCATCTGGATCGCCGTGGATATATCATTGCTCCGGCGTTACAGAAAATGATTCTTCCGCTTCTGGATCAAATCGATTCCAGTGCGGCGGAGAAGGGGAGTGTGGATACGGTGGTGAATAAAGGCGGAGTGTTGGTGGGGTACTGGATGGGGGATTGGAAGAATCGAGAAGTTTCCATCCGAATCATTCGGTTATGGTTTTGATGTATGAGGCTCATCCATCGAAATTTTCAATTTTCAATTTTCAATGGTTCGACTTCGCTCACCACAGGTTTTCAATTACACTATCGTCATGACCACCTACCGCACTCTCGATCAAGCGAAGCTCAAGGGAAAACACGTTCTGCTTCGCGCCGGTTTTGATGTTCCCATGGAGAAGGGGAAGGTGAGCGATGCCACGCGAATCGAAGCCATCCAGAAAACCATGCGGTATATTCTCGATGAAGGTGCCGTGCTTATTCTGCTGGCGCATCAGGGTAGACCCAAGGACGGTCCGGATCCTGCATTCAGCCAAAAGCCGCTCGTGCCGGTCATTGAGAAACTGCTCAAGACGACGGTTCACTTCGCTTCTGATTGCATAGGTCCGGTTGCAGAAAAAGTCGTGAAGGCTGCGAAGCCTGGTGAGGTTGTCCTGCTCGAAAATCTTCGCTTCCATCCGGAGGAGAAGAAGAATGATCCGGTGTTCGCCAAGGCTCTGTCCAAGCTTGGTAACATCTATGTGAATGATGCATTCACCAATTGTCATCGTGTCCACGCGAGCATGGTTGCACTCCCGGCGATCGTTCCCGCATTCATGGGGTTCAATCTGGCGGAGGAAGTGAAGTACCTTTCCATGGCAGTGAAGAAGCCGCTCAAGCCGCTGACATTGATTGTTTCAGGTGCCAAAATGGAAACCAAGGTTCCTGTCATGGAGCGGTTTCTGAAGAAAGGTGACGATATTCTCGTCGGCGGATGTATCGCCAATACGCTGATCGCCGCACGCGGATTTGATGTCGGTACGTCGAAGTACGATGAGACGGGAATAGAGCTTGCCCAGAAGCTGATGCTCGCAAGTGAAGTGAAGGGTTCAGCCAGAATTCACGTTCCCCGTGATGTGGTTGTCGCGTCTGCGCTCGACGAGAAAGCCGAGAAGCTCGATCTCCCGGTCGAGGACGTGGTGGGGGATATGTCGATCTACGACATCGGCAAGATCACGGTGAAGCGGTACTGCGAGATCATCGAATCCTCGAAGATGATTGTCTGGAACGGTCCTCTCGGTGTGTATGAGTACAATCGCTTCTCCCATGCCACCAAGCGCATTGCCGAAGCGGTTGCCAGTGCGACGAAGAAAGGAGCCGTGAGTCTGGTCGGAGGAGGGGATACCATCGATTTCCACCTGAAGTACCAGTATCCGCTCTCGGCGTACACATTCGTCAGTATGGGCGGCGGTGCCATGCTGGAGTTCATCGCCGGCAAGCAGTTTGCGTCGCTCAAGGCTTTGGAATCAAAGTAGATTGACTCGTCAATTGCGTTGTTCAGCCAATAGCTATCGGTTGATTCCCGATGCATAATCTTGATGTGGAAGTACCTAAAATTCAGCCAACGGTCTTCATTGTGCAGGAACAGTCATCCGGCAAGGTTCTGCTCAGTGTTGTGCGTAAAATCGCAGGTCCGCTGCTGATCATCGGGGTTTCCGATGCATTCAAACATCTTCCAGATGACGAGCTGACAACGTTCTTGCGGGAAGCACGCGCACTGCATGCAGACAGGATTCTCACGCTGGCCACCAAGGATTCACGCGCAGCCAAGATCGCATCTCAGCATGGCTGGAATGTGATACGTACGCTCAAGGAGCTCCGGATCGTCCTCAAGGATTCTCCTCATGAAGCGGGAGGAATTCGTGCATTCAGTCCGGTGTCCTGGCGTCGCGATATCCGGACACGCCTGCAATCAGCCGGCTTACTGACGTTGCCGAAAGTACGTATCTGGGGCTTGTTCGGCATCAGCATCATTGCCTTCGTTTTTGTGTTCTTCAAGCTTCTTCCGTCGGCTCAGGTGCGCATCTGGCCGAATCAGGAGACCGGCAACTTCACGACGAACGTCTACCTGATGACTTCAGGAGCGGTCTTGCCCGTATCCACTGACCGCGTTCATGCGTTACCACTCGAGTTGCTGACCGTCCATGTCAGCAGGAGTATGACCTACGACCAGATCAGCAAGAAATTCACGGGGACGAATGCGCAGATGGTGGTGACGGTGTTCAACGATTCGGAAGAGCAATATTCTCTGCGGAAGGGGACGCGGCTACTGAATCAAGCTGGCATGAAGTTCCGTCTTCAGCAGGATGTTGTCTTGCCCGGACGCTCGAAAAC
>CAINWJ010000120.1 GCA_903854455.1 Candidatus Peribacteria bacterium
GAAAGTATATGAGAACACATTATTAGCTCTCATTAGTTACCTACAAGCCGAGACTCTATTTTTTGCCAAGGGAGCGGGTTTCCTACCCGCGGGGCATCTTGCACCTTCACCCCCTAAAACTCCGCACTCCCCGGAGCCCTGGGAAACGGGATCACGTCGCGGATGTTGCCCATGCCGGTCACGAACTGCACCATGCGCTCCAACCCAAGACCGAAGCCGCTATGCGGCACGGTGCCGAAGCGACGGAGATCCAAGTACCACCAGTAATCCTTCTCGTTTAGCTTCATCTCCTTCATGCGGGCGGTGAGCACATCCAGCCGCTCCTCGCGCTGGCTCCCGCCGATGATCTCACCGATGCGCGGGACTAAAATGTCCATCGCGCGGACGGTCTTGCCGTCGTCATTCTGGCGCATGTAGAAGGCTTTGATGGCTTTCGGGTAGTCCGTGACGATCACCGGACTCTTGAAATGCTGCTCTGTTAGGTACCGCTCATGCTCGGTCTGGAGATCGATCCCCCACTGCACGGGATACTCGAATGTCTGCTTGGACTGCAGGAGAATGTTGACGGCATCGGTGTACGTGACGCGCTGGAATGGCTTCTCTGCAACATTCTTCAGTACTTCCGGCAATGATTTCTCCACATGCTCCGCGAAGAATGCGAGATCGTCAGCGCAGTGCGTCATGGCATCCTTCACGATGCGCTTGAGGAACCGCTCTGCCAGATCCATGTTGGCGGTGAGATCGAAGAACGCCGCCTCCGGCTCTATCATCCAGAACTCGCTTAAGTGTCGTGTCGTATTGCTGTTCTCCGCACGGAAGGTCGGACCGAAGGTGTAAATCTTTCCCAGTGCCGATGCGAGAATCTCGCCCTCCAGCTGCCCGCTCACCGTGAGGTACGTCGGCTTACCGAAGAAGTCAGGTGCTTCCGGATCGATGACTTTGTCCAAATTCTTTGATGTCACGCGGAACATCGGATCTTTCGTTGTGACATGAAACATGGATCCGGCGCCCTCGCAGTCACTCGCCGTGATGATCGGCGTCTGAACGTAGAGGAAGCCTTCGTCCTGGAAGAAATCGTGAATCGATCGGGTGATGCGGTTACGGACCCGGAGCACCGCACCGATCGTATTGGTGCGCGGCCTCAGATGTGCCCATTCTCTTAGCTTTTCCAATGTGTGGTGCTTCTTCTGGAGTGGATACAGCTCTGGATCGGCCCAGCCATGAACGGTGATCGAAGCCGCCTTCATCTCTGTCGCCTGCCCACCACCACCCGACTTCACGATGTCTCCTTCAATACTAACGCTGCAACCCGGTGCCAGCTTGAGAATCTCTGACTGATAATTCGGCAGATTTCCATCAGCGATGACCTGCAGGTTCTTGAGGCACGATCCGTCGTTGAGTTCGATGAAGCTGAAGCCGCCCTTGGAATCCCTCCGAGTGCGGACCCATCCCTGGACAGTGACATGCTTCCCGATGCTTGCAGCATCTCTGGCAACAACGACTGCTGTGGAGTTCATCGCCATAGGTTGCGGGGATTCTAGGGGAGGCAGAATCTGTTGTCACGGAGGAGATGACAGGTGGATGACGGGAAATGATAACAATCTACCTTCATCTACATAACCCAATGGTAGAGCCGCAAAATTTTGCGGCTCTACCATGTATTCCGTCTCAGCTATAAATGATTGTGTTTGTAGAGACGCCCCGCCGGGGCGTCTCTACCCTTGGATGCACCGCGGGTCGGAAGACCCGCTCCCAAATTTAAATATAGTATTTGCATGCGCCGCGGGTCGCTACCTGTTTTGAATAATCAATCTCTGTCTGCGGGGCACAGCCCCGCTCTTATTTTCCATTTACAATTTTCAATTTTCCATTCATCCCCCCACCCACCCTCTCACCCGCATCGTTTCCACGATCCTCCCGACCGCGACATTGAACGCCGCCTCGCGGAGGCTCAAACCTTTGCGACGTGCCTCGGTACGGACATCATCGAACGCCTGCAGCATGATGCGCTTGAGATCGTGATCGACATGCTCCGCGGTCCAGCGATTGCCGGATCTGCCCTGCACCCACTCGAAGTAGCTCACGGTGACGCCGCCGGCATTGGCGAGAACATCGGGGACGATCGTCACGCCGCGCTTGGCGAGTGTCTCATCAGCTTCCGGGGCGATGGGACCATTGGCCAGTTCCAGGATGATCTTCGCTTTGATCTCCTTGGCGTTCTTCGCGGTGATCACGTTATCCAGTGCTGCGGGAATGAGAATGTCGCAGTCGATGGTCAGCAAATCCTCGTTACTGATGTTCTCGGTCTCATCCAACTTCATACGATCAATGTCACAGACCGATCCTTGGCAATATTGCCCGCGCACTGATCCCGTCTTCTGCTTGTACTTGTGGATTCGGATGGGATCCAAGCCGTTCTTGCAGTAGATGCCGCCATGGGAATCCGATACGGCGACGATCGTTGCGCCGGCATCGTGGAGGAACGTAGCGATCTCCGAACCTGCGTTCCCGAAGCCCTGCACGGCAACTTTCGCATCCTCCAGATTGATCGCCTCGATCTTGGCCAATTCTTGCAGCAGGAAGAATCCTCCCCGCGCCGTCGACTTGTCGCGACCGAGTGATCCGCCGTACGAGAGCGGCTTGCCGGTGATGAGTGCCGGTGCGTAGACCTTCCGCGTCTTCTCGTACTCATCGCGCATCCACGCCATGATCTGCGGTGTGGTATTCACGTCCGGTGCCGGCACATCGATGTCCGGTCCTACCGAATCTGCGATCACGCGAATGTATGCCCGGCTCATTCGCTCCAGCTCCCCCTTCGACAACTTCTTCGGATCCACCTGAATGCCGCCCTTGGCTCCGCCGAAGGGAATGTTCACGACGGCACACTTGATGGCCATCAGTGCCGCGAGCGCCTTCACTTCTTCGATGTCCGCTTCCGCGTGGTACCGGATGCCGCCCTTGTACGGTCCGCGTGCGTCGTTGAACTGGACGCGGTACGCGGGGAACGAAGCTTCCTTGCCGTCATCGCGCTTGAATGTGACTGTGGAATTGATGATGTTCTGCGGCTTGCCCAGCAGATCCTTCTCCTTGGCAGACAACTTCAATCGATCGAAAGCCGAACGCATGAAGGTCATGGCGCGCTCGTAGGGAGTGGATGTGGGCATGAGTGTGGAGGGGGAACGGATAACCGAGATCGTACATTGACATTTTTTTATTCTCAATTGCTATGTTCAAATTATTTTCAGCAATCGACCCCCGGCATTCGAAGAGCTACTTTGTCAGAGATTTGTGCTTCGTTGAAAAAATGAACAACGCCCATTTCCGGACTGAAAATATGAACGATCCGACAACAATCAGGTAATCAACGCTAGAGCATTCGACAAGGCATGATTGCGATGAATCATCGAAATCTTCTCTCAGAGCCAAAAGAATCGCTCCCAGCCTGCTACAATCGGACTATGAACGTATACTCCAAATTCCGACAGCTCTTCGCCGTCATAGCGATCATCATTGCCATGATCGTGCCCTCGTTCACTCACGCATTCCAGGTGCCCGATGTGAAAGGACAGGGATTTGTAATCGATGAAGCCAATATTCTGACGCCCGAGCAGGAGGCATCCATGGAAGAGAACCTCCTCGCGTACCAGCGGAAGACGAGCAATGAAATCGGCGTACTGATCGTGCGGACCCTGGATGGTACATCTGTCGAGGACGCCGCAACGACGACGTTCCGGACGTGGGGAATCGGTACAAAAGATCAGAACAACGGCATCCTGCTCCTCGTGGCGATCGATGACCGGACGGTGCGGATAGAGACAGGATACGGTCTGGAAGGTGCCGTCCCCGATATCGTCGCCGGTGCCATCATCGATGAAATCATCCTGCCGCGGTTCAAGGAGGGGAACTACGTGCAGGGAATCAACGACGGTATCCTGACACTGGAGAAAGTCATCGGAGGAGAGACATTCGTCCGCACTGAGAAACCGACAGAAACGTTCGGATGGACGTCCTACGCCTTTGCCTACCTCATCTTCTTCGGGGTCGTCGGCATGCTCGTCACCATCGTGTGGATCATGCTCGGTTTCTTCACCAGATCACCACAAATTCCTGCCTCTGCCGGAAGTATCACTCAAGCTGCCGCCCCATCGAGCGCATCAGCTGCCATCGATCCGTCACTGGCACCGCCGTCAGGATGGCAGGGAGTCGTCGTGCGCTTCACGGTCGCGGCAGCGGAATGTCCGTTCGCGTTCCTGGCAGTGATCCGCAGCATGTTCAATCCCCTGCTGGTCGTGGCGCTCTTCCCGTTCGTTCTCTCCAAAATAGCCGACTGGAACACCGGTCTCGTGATCTTCGGCTGTGCCGCCATCGTCATCGCGCTCGGAAGCGGCGCACTGGGGTACTCCGCCTGGTCGCAGCGTGAGAGTCCGAAAACGCAGGAACTCCTCCGTAAAGCCAAGCTCTGGGCTATCGACAACCGTAAACGCGCGGCATCGGGCAATGACTCTTCCTACTCCTCGTCTCATTCCTCCTCATCATCCTCATCCTCATCCAGCAGCAGCTTCGGTGGAGGATCCAGTGGCGGTGGAGGTGCGAGCGGGAAATGGTGACAGGAAATATGATGGTGATTTTTGCGCAGAGAGAAGGACAAGACAGCGTGTGTGAATCTCTGCCTGCAGAGTCACGAAAGACCCTGTAAGGGGCTCATATGCAAAACAAGAACCAAAGGATGATGCGTGCAACACTCCACCCCCATCCTCATTCCTTCTCCCGACGGGAGAAGGATGCCTTACTTTGAAGCATGCATTGAAAACAGGTTCCCCCTCTCCCTCCGGGGGAGGGGGTCAGGGAGTGGGGGAACAAAAGCGATCCGACTACAAAACCTCGTAAGCTATACAACCTTCACCCACTTCGCCCTCCCCCACGCAATCACCCCGGGCAGAATCGAAATCACGATGATCGCCAATTGACCTCATCCCTAACCCTTCTCCTCTGATGAGGAGAAGGGAAATGTTCTGTTGGTTGTTTGTTTTTTGTCTTGTGCAAAACAGAAACAAAACATCTCCCTTCTCCTGCCGAAGCAGGAGAAGGGCTGGGGATGAGGTCGGTAATAGATACGCATCACCACTTCAACTTCGCCCTCCCCCACGCAATCACTCCGGAGAGAATTGGCATCAGAATAATCACGCATTGACCTCGCTACGAACCCGCCGAGACAGGGAGACGCTCCATCCCTCACTCCTCACATCGCGTACTTGATCGCCACAAATCCAAGTACAATCAAAATAAATAGCGCGAATGTGACGATTTCAAAGTATTTCTCGATCAACTCTTTCATTTTTGGTCCGAAGAAATACATGCACGCAGCAACGAGAAAGAACCTCATGGAACGGCCGACGAGGGATACCAGAATCAGCGTTTGAAGTGAGATGTACTCCGAGAAAATGCCGGAGGCGATGGTGAAGACTTTGAAAGGAATGGGGGTAAATGCGGCACCGAACAAAGCTAGCACGGCATTGTCCTGATACAGCTTCCCGACATACGCCATGGTTTCCGGCGTGATACCGGGGACATATTTATAAAAGAATCCGCTTGCCGTTGACCAAAGAACGTATCCGATGAACCAGCCGAAGACCGCGCCGGCGACGGATGCAACGGTACTGACGCCTGCATAGAAGAATGACCGCTTCGGCCGTGATGCGGACAACGCTATCTGGAGCACATCCGGCGGGATGGGGAAAAAGGAGCTCTCTGTGAAAGAAATAAGTGCCAGCGCCGGCGTACCGTACGGCGTGTCAGCCCAGTGTAGGACCCATTTATAGATGCGGCGGAGGAGAGACATACGGAATGTGGAATGTGGAATTTAAAATGTAAAATGACGAGGATGGA
>CAINWJ010000121.1 GCA_903854455.1 Candidatus Peribacteria bacterium
GGTAACAAGTGATCCAGTTCGCTTACTGAGACGCGTCCCGTTTCACTGCTCTCACTGAAAGCGAAACCTCCACGACGCCGACGAGTTCAATGACATCCTTGGACATTCAATGCAATTGGGTGACAAAAAGCCGATGGATGCTACAGAGATATGTGAGTGCCGACAAGGCGCAAACTCCACCGCACCCCCCGGATGGAGCTAAATTGTATTGAAATATTTTGAAAATGTTGTGAATAATTTCTATGCAATAATTTCAATACTATCTGCTCTGAGAAGTATCGAATGTTCGTAGTGGCAAGCCATACTTCCGTCCTTCGTCACCACCGTCCATCCGTCATCCGCAGTGAGGACATCCGGCGAACCGGTAACGGCAATGGGCTCTATGGCAATCATCGTTCCAACCGGTAAGAGAGCCCCCGTACCGGCTTTCCCGACGTTCGGCACATCCGGATACTGGTGGAGCGTGTCACCGAGGCCGTGCCCCGTCAGTACCGGAACCGCCCGGTAACCGTTTTTGCGAAGCCGCTTCTCGATGAACGCGGAGATGTCCCCTACCCGGATACCAGCCCGGACTACTTCGCGAATCACCGCTTCCAATGTCTCTTCCACGTGCGCCATGAACCGAAGTAATGACGGCTTCACTGTTCCCACGGCAACGGAAGTGCAGGAATCCGTGTAGAGACCATCGTAGATCACGCCGCCATCCAGAGACACGATGTCGCCCTCGATCAGCACGCGATCCGACGGAATGCCGTGCACCACCTCTTCATTCACCGATGTGCAAAGTGTGGCAGGGAATCCGTGGTAGCCCTTGAATGCGGGGATGCCTCCCCGCTCTCGAATGAAGGCTTCCGCCGCCCGATCCAAATCAAGTGTGGTCAATCCCGGACGAACCAACCCAGCAACATGCTTGAGACAATCCCGGAGAATGGCGCCGCCGATCCTAAGCGACGCGATCTGTTCTTCAGAGAAGATTTGGCACTGGCGATCGTAGGGGGAGGACATGGGGATAGGATCGGGAAGAATCCGGGAATGCACAAGAGAAATGAGCCATTGGCTTTGCATTGTCACCATGAGCGCAGTCGAAGGGTGATTATGCGCGTCATGGTTCGACTGCGCTCACCATGACATGCTGAACTACTTCGTAATCACTGTTTTCAGTTCTCCATAAATCTCCTCCACCCCCCGGTCCGCATCGATCTCCGTAAGCTTCCCCTGCTTGCGGTACTCCTCGATCACCGGTCGGGTCTTCGTGAGGAATGTATCCATCCGCCGCTGAATAACTTCAAGGTTTGCATCATCCGCACGACCTTCCGCTTTGGCACGACCCAGAATGCGCTTGGTTGCCTCTTCTTTGGATAGAGTGAACTCAATGCACCGGACGTCACGCTTGGCGTCCTTCAGAATCTGATCGAAGTCGCGCATTTGATCGGCGTCCCGGGGAATGCCGTCAAAGAGGATCTTCGTCGACGGTGATCGCTTCAGAATAGCCTCTTTCACCACCTGCATGATGATCTCGTGCGGAACCAGGTTGCCGGCATGCATGAATCTCTTCACCTTCTCGGCGAGAGGTGTATCGGTCGCAGCAATTTTTCGCAATTCACCACCAGCTTCGAAGATGTCGTAGCCGAATTCCTGAGCAAGGCGCTTGGCCTGCGTGCCTTTGCCGGAGCCTTGGATGCCGAAGAAGACGAGATCCATACGTTAGGTAAGGTAAGTAATGAAAGTAAGGTAGGTAAGGTAGGTGATTTGTGCAAATATTTGACCGTATGGAAAAGTAGGTGTACATTCGTACACATGATTTACCAAAGATTCAATCGAGGATTCAGAAAACTCATTGCCTGGCAAGAATCACATGTACTCACCGTTTCGATTTACAAAATTACCGAAGCATTTCCTTCATCGGAACGTTTCGGTTTGGTCAGCCAATTACGAAGAGCCTCATCATCCATCGGTGCGCAAATTGCAGAAGGCTCAAGAATGAGCACTGCTGCCCATCGGCGCATTTACTATGAACGCGCATATGCCTCGGCAGCGGAAGTAGATAATTTTCTGGAGCTTTCTCTTGATTTGCAATTCATTGCGGCAAACCAATATGAAGAGCTACTGGCACGTGTGAACCACGTTTCATATTTACTTCACCAACTAATGGATGCTCTTCATAAGAAGCCACCTACCTTACCCACTGTACGTACCTTACCTACCTTACCATCGCCACTTTCTCCGCTCCCTCCTACACAAGTTTTTCATAATCATGCACCAGCAGCTGTGCGTTCACCTGCCGGATCAGCTCCATGACGACACCGACAATGATGATGAGTCCTGAGCCGGAGACGATGAGATCCTGCGACGTGAGAGTGGAGAACATCGTAAACATCAGCGGGACGATGGCGACGACACCGAGGAAGAGACCGCCCCACAGGTTGAGCCGTAGGCTGACGCGGGAGAGGACTTCGGCCGTCTGGCGACCGGGACGCACACCGGGAATGAAGCCGCCGCGCTTCTGGATATTTTCGGCGAGGTCATCGGGCTTGAAGGTCACGGAGACGTAGAAATATGTGAATGCCAAAACGAGCAGGAAGTAGACCAGAACATACAGCGATGACGGCGTCTGTGAATTCAGGTACGAATTGATGAAGCTGGTGACTCCCTTGAAGCGTTCGGAGGTCTGCAGGAACTGCGCGATGATCCCCGGGAACGTGATGAGCGAAATGGCAAAGATGATGGGCACCATGCCTGCCTGATTCAAGCGGATGGGAATGCCGCCCTTCACACCGCGACCCGCACCCTGGTTGGCGTACGTGATGGGGATGGCGCGGTGCGCGTCCGTGAAGAGCACGATGAAGAACAGCATCGCGAGCGAGATGATCAGGAAGAGGTAGAAGGCTGTCATCTTATCTCCGCCCGCAAGAATGAGTGCGGAGAGTGTGCGCGGCATGGCAGCGACGATACCCGTGAAAATCAGGAGGGAGATCCCGTTACCGATGCCCAGTTCCGTGATCAGCTCACCGATCCACATGACGAAGATACAACCGACAGACACGAGGAGCATGGGAACGAGCACGCCCGGGAACGTCGTCGTGACGATCTGACCTGCGCCGCCTCGGCTCAAGAGAAGAATGAACCCGTAGCTCTGGAGGAATGCGAGTACCATGCCGAGCCAGCGCGTGTAGGTGTTGATCTTCTGCTGACCCTGGATGCCTTCCTTGCCAAGAGCCTCCAGGCTCGGGACGATGACCTGAAGAAGCTGAAGGATGATGGATGCGTTGATGTACGGCGACAGCCCGAGCATCGCGATGGAGAAGTTCTCGATGGATCCACCGGTGAGTGCGGCGAAGATGCCGAGCGGTCCGGCACCGTTCCCGCTTTCTAAGAATTTCTTGAGGAGGATAGGATCAGCACCGGGAATAGTGATGTGGGCGACCGCGCGGTAGATGACGAGGAGGAAAATCGTGAAGAGGATCCTCTTGCGGAGATCAGGCGAGTGCCAGAGTTGGCGGAGGTAGAGGAGCATCGGGGACAGTATGGAGGAAATAATGATCTGATGAAATGGTTACATGGTTGCATGGTTGCATGGTTGCATGCATTCATCGCAGTCCCGCCAGCCATGTAACCATGTAACCATGCAATTTTTTATACACGATTCTTCACGATCGTCACCGATCCGCCCGCCTTCACAATGGCAGCCTTGGCGCTCTTCGATGCCGCGTCCACCGTCAGTGCGAATTTCTTCGTCACAGTGCCGCGACCGAGCAGTTTCACCGGACGCTTGCCGCTCAGTAGTCTGAGAGCTGCGAGTGCGGCAACATCATAGGAACCTGCGGGAACCTTCTTCTCCAGCAGATCGAGGTTGATGACTTCCATGGTCACGCTGCGCGGTGGCGTGAATCCACCCATCTTCGGCTGACGGCGGATGAGCGGCGTCTGACCTCCTTCGAAGCCCATGCGGTGACCCTTACCGGTGCGTGATTGCTGACCTTTGGTGCCACGACCGGCGGTGGTGCCGGAACCGGACGCATTACCGCGCGCGACGCGCTTGCGGTTCTTCTTGGAGCCGACATTGGGCTTGAGCGTATGCAACATAGAGTGCGGGGAAAGCCGGCATAGCATACCGAAGGAATCTCCGGAGGCTAGCGGATCAGGAGAGTACAGATAGGCGGCAGGTTTGGGCAAGGGGAACTCCTTACAACACCTGCCATAGCAGCTTAGCCGCCGATGCCAGAGCAGCCAGAATCAGAAGCCAGCGAAAGAAATTGAACCCACGCCGAACGCTGAAGCGGACCCCCATCAATCCTCCACACGTAAACCCGATCCCAAGCGCAATTCCCTGCGGCCACTGAATAACACCGGCTTGCATGAATGAGAGGGCGACCGTCACGGCAACCATGGCACCGATCACACGCGTCGTCGCAGCACTCTGGAAAAATCCAAGACCGCATCCCGTCAGAATCATGAGTGAAAACGTGCCGTGCGATGCACCAAAAAATCCTGCATACAGACCGATGAACGGCATCGCACAGAGCATCAGAATCTTCCTGGATAGCGGCAGAGTCACGGAACCCTCTCCCCACTTCTTATGACTGAACAACAGTCCGACTATCAACAGAAGAAATAAACCAACAACAAGATTCAAAATGTTCTCATCCAGAACAAGAACAATTCTGGAACCGGCGAATGCGCCCATCGATCCAATCAGACCGCAGAGAAGAGCAAATCGCCGATCAAATGTGATGTGCTTCTGAAAGCCAATGACACCAGCAAGCTCTCCCCACACAACGGCAAATCGGTTGGTAGCGATCACGAGTGATAGTGGCATGCCGGTAAATAACAATGCCGGAATCGTGAGTAATGACCCGCTCCCAACGCTCACGCCATAGAAACCAGCGACAAATCCGGCGCCGGTAAGGAAGAGGAGCTTTCCGACAAAAAGAGGATCGAGAGACACGCAAAGGATTATAGATGATCCCGGAATCGGAGTATCGGAAATTACCGGAACCGTGACATGTCGGAGTTGCCCATTTTCTTGACACTGCTTTCAGGACGCATATCCTGCCCCAGTAATGTCACCTCTCTCCCCCCGCGCCGGCACCATGATGATGCAGATGATGCGCTCGCTGCGAGGGCAGGTTGCTGCGTAATGAGAATCCCAGCACCTGATACATCCCTCGCAACGCGGCGAGGTTTTTAATAATCGTTTCCCGCAGGAAGAATCCTGCGCTGCTCATCCTCATCTTCCTCTGGTTCTTCTGGTTCCTCTCTCTCCTCTGGTTCCTTCTCCATGACCTTCCTCCCCACCATCACCGGCAACACCATGATGATGTCCATGCCGATGCCTCTGCGAGGCGGGTAGTGAGCCGTACATAATTCTCACGACGACACCCCACCCTCGCAAAGCAAGCGGGGGATTTTTTTATGTCCCCATTCCCGCACAAAGAAATGTGCGTTTCATCCTCTCCTCTTCTCCTCCTCTCAATCCTCTCCTCCTCATGTTTCTCTACATCCTCTACTGCCGGACTGACTGCATGTTGATGCGGGATAGATGAAAGCAATGTTTCTATTTCCTCTTTCCAACCATCACCATGTCATTCCCACGATTACAATCACCAAACGCCTTCCTCAACGAGGATCTGGCGATCTCCGGCTATAAGCCTGACGAATTCAAGCCTTGGACGTCGTGTTCCGGCTTCATCCACCAATCGCAGCAAGAAAAAATACAAGCGAGGAAAGACCTAGACTCCGTCGATGAAGCCGCCCTCGAATTCTGGCATCCGAACGACCCCATCCTGCACCATCTGCTGACAGCTTGCAAAGAACGCAATGTTCCAGCAACTCGCATCTATGGAGTACTCAATCAACTTGGAGAAGATCTCGCTTGCCAGGGTCAAGTGCCATTTCGCGGCGAACGCGGCGCGAAGCTGCTCCGTCTGATTCACGGTCACACCGCATCGTACGACAAATGCTGGGGATCCTTGCCCTATGCCTTCCTTCACAATCCCGACGCGAATGCACTCCTCCAACATCTCATGGAAAATGGATATTTCAACAATGTCCGGCGGTTTTTGGACGTCGGTTGCGGTAATGCACGCGACGTCGTCGCCGTTGCAAAACAAGTTCCGTCAGTGGAACACGCCTTCGGCGTCGACCATTCACAGCAGGCTGTCGCTCATGCGCAACAGAACATCTCAACAAACGGCGTAGAGAACCGCGCTTCAATCGTGCAAGGAAACGTCGTTGACGTTCTGGATAAGCATCCGGAATTGATCCGTACAGTGGATCTGGTGACCTTCAATTCCGTCCTGCACCTACTGACGGAGCAAGAGGCATACGAAACCATTCAATTCGTACGGAAGTGGCTCCTCTCCCCAACCGGCATCATCGCCATCGCGCAGAAGACACCGCTCTGTGCAAGAAATTCTCAGCGAAACGGCGCTTTCAAGCTCCATGAGTATCCGGAACATGTGACGCGCCTGTGTGACGACAATATTCCGCGACGGTTCGAAACAACGGAGCACTTGTCTCGCTGGACTAGCTTCCAATTGTTCGACGTACTGCACAGTGAAACACGTCGTCTGTCATACGCCAGCGAGCAGAAGGATGAATTCGCATGGGTGATCGCCCAAAAACAAGATTAAACTTCTTTCCTCCACCCCACTACCATGCTCTTCCAAACTTCTGTCATCGGCTCTCTACCACGTCCCGCATTTGTACGCGATCTCCTGTCACTAAAAGACTCATTATCTTCATCTACATATAATGAGCGATTGGAGAATGTCATCCGCTTTGCTATCGCACTCCAGGAAACAGCAGGTATCGATGTTGTTTCCGATGGCGAGTGGCGACGGATCTCCTACCTCGGTGTCATCACGGAACTGGCAAACGGATTCACCGTGGAACCGCATCCGCTGCCCGGACGACCACTGATGATAACGGTGACAGACACCATTCGACCGAAATCCACAGACTTCCTCGCGAAAGAAGCGACATTCACCCGTTCTATTACCAAAGGAAAACTCAAAGTCGCTCTTCCTTCGCCTGGTTTGCTTGGTGAACGGATGTGGAATCCTGAGCGTTCGAGAGACGCGTACCCGACCAGAGAATCTTTTGTCGAAGCATGCGTTCCGATCCTGCGCCGTTCGCTTGAACTCCTCATCAAAGCCGGTGTTGATATTGTCCAAATTGACGACCCTCATCTCTGTCTGCTGGTTGATGAACATGTCCGAAGTTCGTACCTCAATCCTGAAGCTGCAGCTGAATTTGACGTTGCCATGATCAATCGACTCATAGAGGGAATCAGCGCCTATACCAGTGTGCATCTCTGCCGCAGAGCGGGCGCCCGTTCCCGCGGTGATCTGCATTTCAAAGGACCCTACGAATGGCTGATTCCGTTCCTGAACAAACTCAACGTTCGTCAGCTCGCTATGGAATTTACACCTGAAGGATCCGGTGACGCTTCTGTGCTTTCGACGCTTCGACAGGACTTCGATATCGCCCTCGGATGTCTGAGCGTCCACCACGGTCTCATTGATGCGCCGGAACTCATTCTCGATCGCGCGAAGGAAGCCTTGAAATACATTGATACTAGGCGACTGAGTCTCACGCCCGACTGCGGCTTCGCGCCGAGCGCAACTGCAATTGTCAGCTTGGATGAAGTCTACGAAAAGCTCTGCAATTTGAGTATTGCTGCGAAGCAACTGCGATCCATGTACACGTGAGAGTATCTTCGCGTTTAACTCAAAGCGTTGACAATTCCTACCTTCGTTCCTGCCCATCCCAGCCTCCCGCACCCACCCTTCTACACCGGGAATGCGGGGGGTTTTGGATGAAGAATGTACACGAATCTCGCGATGCCTAATTATGATTTCCGCTCTCCCCCAAGCCACTAATCCAACTCCTCCACCAAAATCACTTGCCTTCCACCTAACCATTTCTACAATGTCCGCGTGATTCGTCCGTCTACCCTCCTCCAGCTCCTTAGCCTCCTGCTTACAGCGGGAAGGCGGCTGGCTGCGTAAGGGAAATCGAGAAAATTCCCACCAGAGCCTCCTTCCCAAGCGAGGCGATGTTTTTTATTTGCATTTCCTACTCACAATCATGTCTACCAACACATTAGAATTTATATCTCAGCATCCATCTGATGCTCCAGCCAGTTGGAGCGACAC
>CAINWJ010000122.1 GCA_903854455.1 Candidatus Peribacteria bacterium
CACGGATGGCTGCCATCAGGGCTCGGCGGTCTTTCGTTGCTTGCACAACCTCGGCATGGAACGTGATGTTGCCGCAGCCGATGGCCGCAAATTCCGTGATGCGATCCGCGGGATTTGTCACCATCAAGTGAGCATCCAGCAGGAGCTTGGTTTTGATGCACTTCCCCACAGGCGCGCCGAAGCTCAGGTTCGGGACGAAGTGTCCGTCCATCACGTCCAGCTGGAGCCACTCGCAGTACGGCTCGATCGAAGCGACCTCATCTTGGAGATGACCGAAATCGGCGGCGAGGATGGAGGGGGCGATGATCATGGGAAATGGAAAATTGAAAATTCATTGACGATTAATCTCAACACTACATTTACAATTTTCAATTTACAATTTTCAATTGCTTTCGGCGTCCGGAAATTGCCTCAGCCTCTTCTCATGTCTTCCTCCTTCGAATGCTGTTGAGAGGAAGATGTCGACCATCGTGCACGCCAGCTCCGGTGGCGTGACGCGACCGCCGAGGCTCATCATCTGCGCATCGTTGTGCTTCCGCCCCATCTCCGCGTCCCACTCACTGACGCAGCGTGCGCAGCGGATACCATGAACTTTGTTGGCGACCATCGCTTCACCATTTCCGCTGCCGCCGAAGATGATGCCGGGACATTGGTATTCCTTGACCGCTGACGCCGCTTTGATCATGAATTCCGGATAATCGCACGATTCCTCGGAGAAGCAGCCGCAGTCGACGACATCGATCTTTTTGGCAATCAAATGTTTCTTTACCGCTTCCTTGAGCAGGTAGCCGGCGTGATCGGTGCCGAGGACGACGCGAGTCACTGGAACGGATGGCATAGGTGAAGCTTGGGATGAACGCACGATGATGGTTACATGGTTACATGGTTGCATGGTTTTCCGCAATCGAAGCCAACCATGCATTTTGCAGCCATGCAGCCATTTTTCTCTGATCAATAATGGCTTACACTCTTGCTATGCACCCCAATCGCAAACCTCTGATCGCCGCCAACTGGAAGATGAATGATCCGCCAGTAGGATGTTACACGAGCGATTCCCCATTCCGTTCGCTGCCGGGTGTGGATGTGTGGGTTTTCCTGCCGTTCATAGAATGGTATGGCGCACACAATGCGGGTCTCGTGTACGGAGCACAGTGCGGTCGACCAGAGCCTCAGGGTGCTTTTACGGGCGATATAAGCATGCTCATGCTCAAACATCAGCATTTTCATGCTGTGCTTTGCGGCCACTCGGATCGCCGACACTTTCATCAAGAATCCGATGCGTTCATAGCTGAGCAGGCAACTGCGGCGTTGGAAGTGGGGCTTATTCCGATTGTATGCATCGGAGAAACCGAAGCTGAGCACGATGCCGGAAAAACAACCGATGTTCTGAAGCGTCAACTCAAGCCAGTGATTGATGTCCTGACTGCCCACCACTCACTGCCCACCACTCACTTCATTCTTGCGTATGAACCCGTCTGGGCCATCAGTCGCGGTGATCCGAACAAACCGGCAGCCACAGCCAAGGACGCACAGGACATTCACGCACGTATCCGATCACTGCTCCCGAAGGATCGCCAGGCGACCACACGCATTCTGTATGGTGGTTCGATGAAAGGATCGAATGCCGCGGAGTTACTTGCTCAGCCGGACATTGATGGCGGATTGGTGGGAGGAGCGTCACTGAAGCTCGAGGATTTCCGGAAGATTGTGGAGGCGGCGGAAAGTAGATAGCAAATGCTCCGCGCCTGGGAACGGGCGCTCCCCTTAAGCCATGAATAAGGAGCAGCCGTTCCCGGCTGCGTCAGCAATTGATCATGCCCTCACCCACTGTCCCGCGCCTACATTCCTTACCACGCCTTTCAGTTCAAGAATCGTGAGAGTGGCGTTTGCAGCAGCCGCATCGAGTTTGGATTTCACCACGAGGTCATCGAGTGACTGTGGCATGGTACTGAGAGATCCGAAGATCTTTGTTTCTTCCTCCGATCCGGCCACGAATGTCGGGCGGTCGCCGAGTGGCAGTGTCGGTGAAACGACACCGAGTTCCGTCAGGATTTCCGATGCGTCGGTGATGAGTTTGGCTTGCCCACGACTGATGAGCTGGTGACACCCGCGGTAGTTGGGGTCGAAGAGCTGGCCGGGAACGGCGAAGACATCTCGGTTGTAGTCCAGTGCCAGATCGGCAGTGATGAGCGATCCGCTGCCCTCCGCCGCTTCCACGACAACGGTTCCGAGTGACAGTCCGGCGATGATTCTGTTGCGAGCCGGGAACGTGTACTGGTCGGGCTGAATGTCGAGCGGGAATTCGGATAGAAGCAGACCACCTGCCTTGACGATCTCATCCGCCAGCTTGGCGTGCGCTTTCGGGTAGATCATGCCGAGTCCGTGCCCCAGCACCGCGACCGTCGGTCCGCCGATTCGCAGTGTCTCCCGCGCAACTTCCGCATCGATGCCATACGCAAGTCCGCTCACGGTGACGACACCTGCAGCGACGAGCGGAGGAATCAGATGTGATACGACCCTTCGTCCGTACTCGCTCATCTCCCGTGCACCGACCAGTGCGATGCACGGATCACCCAGAACCTTCAGATTGCCACGTACGTAGAGGAAGACGGGTGCATCCGGTATCTGTTTGAGCAGAGGCGGATACTCATCCTCATCGATTGCGATCAGCCGAAGATCGCGCTTCTTGAGCTCCGTCTGGTACATCGCCTCATCAAATTCATCCAGACGATTGAGTATGAGCAGCGCCGTCTCCTCCTTGAGCCCTAGTTCTCGCAGGAGATCAGGAGTGAGATGTTTAACCGCTTCTTCCAGGGTATCGAAACGATCGAGAAGGGTCGTGAGGCGCTTGCTGTTGAGCGCGTTCATCCATGACCACTGCAATTTGGTGAGGTGTTCCATGGGGCGAGTATATCCACGAATCAGTGTGTTGCATGAGAATCTATTCCCGATCTATTGCCAAGCAGCTGATTCATCCCCAGAATAAGCTGCGCTTCCTGTTCTTTCCTGTAAAAGAACAACCTGTGCCGCTGTAGCTCAGCTGGTAGAGCAACGGTATCGTAAACCGTGGGTCACCGGTTCAATTCCGGTCAGCGGCTCCACAATGATTTTAGCTCAGCTGGCCACGTCGTTCGCGAACGACGTGGCTGGTAGAGCAACGGTATCGTAAACCGTGGGTCACCGGTTCAATTCCGGTCGTCGACTCCATCCTTCGCACAGCAAGTCTGTAGCTCATACCCTCTGCAGAACATCCGGATTCTCTGCTACCGTATTCTTCGTATGCTGTCGAAAATTCCTGAGCGCTGGTTACTCCTTCTCTGGAAGAGTCTCATCGCGGTTGTCGGTGGCGTGCTCATCTTCTCACTCACACAGCATTTTCTCTTCGAGCTCGCAGGTGCTTTCAATGATGACACGCCGGTGTACTGGGCGGTGGGTCGCGGGATGGTCAACGGTCTGCGTATCTACACCGATCTGCTGGAGATCAAACCCCCCGGCATCTTCCTCGTCGGTGCATTGTCCTATGCACTCACGGATACCATGATCATCGGGCACCTGATCCAGGGATTGGTGATCGTGCTGCTGCCTCTGACGGTCATCCTGCCGTTTCTCCGCTTGAGTCCGCGCTCCATGACCGTGCGATGGCTCAGCAGTCTGGCACTGGTGATCGGGTTTGGCGGATGCCTGGCACTCTACAGTGCACTCCGGAGTGGAGCGTTTCAGACGGAGTCATTCGGTGCGGTGTTCGCCTGTGCGTATGCCGGTACCATCTTCCTTCTCCGGGAGCGGAGAAGCCGAATGTTGACCGTGCTCAGCGGATTTTTCTTCTTCGGTGGCATTCTGTTCAAGGAGCCGTTCGCCATCGGCATGGTGGCTGCCGGATTGCTCGTGTGTCGTGAGTGGCGGGACATCGTACGACTCGTGATCATCCCCGCAGCCATCGGAGGCATCTTCTTCCTCCTGACGCTCTTGGTACTGGGTGCGCTGGATCCATACTTCACGGTCTACCTCCCCTTCATGACAGGGGAGCGCACCCAGCGCTGGGGCTCTCCGTTCAGTCGCGCTGCGTTGCTGGAGATGACGTGGACGAATCTGTGGACGTTTTCCCCCTTCTTCGCACTATCCATCGTGGCACTGTGGATTGCCTTCGCTGCTTGGACAACTCGGCTGCATCTGCCCGGGAATCCTCGTCGCTGGATTCCATTCCTTCTACTCCTCGCATCTGTACCACTCATCGCGTACGGGTATCAGACCATCCGCATTCCTCCCAATGCGCAGGGTTATGCGATGGCGAAGGATCCTCTCATGATCACGGTCGGTGTCATCGCTCTCCTTGGTTCTGCGTACGCGCTAGTTCGTCCCTGGGCCGATCAATGGTGGATGGTAACGCGCATATTCTTCGCTGTACTCATGGTGGCGTGCACCGGCTACACGGCAGGGTTATCCGGAGAGTTCGTCGGGCATCACTTCCTCTTCATCCTGCCGGCGTACACGGCACTCGCACTCTGCGTCGTTCTCGATGTCGCTCGGGAGGCAGATCGTTTGTGGAGTCGGATCATTGCGGGCATTGCGCTACTCTCCATCGCTGCCGCACTGTTCAACACGAAGGTGGACTTCGTCGCCCAAGCTGCCTGGCAGAAGGATTCGTGGGATCGCGAGACGGCTCTTGCCGCCCAGGTGGATGCGGTGATGGATGCGTGCGGGTACTCGCAGTACCTCATCATGAATGAAATCGGCAGCAACGTCTTCGGGTTCACGAAGCACTCGCCACTCGGTCCCATCTTCTTCCAGCACAGCCTCGCGACCGGGTACATCCAGTTCGCACGGATGTACGTCGATGAGCTCCAGAAAGCCGATCTCATTCTGACGAAATGGAACGTCGGTCGGCCGCATCTGACGGGTGTGTACGATTATGTGAAGAATGATTTCACTGAGACGCCTCCCGCGTGTGCCGGTGCCTCGTTCCATCAGCCCGACAATGGTTTCAGGCTTCTCTTCCGACTCCGACGGACGCCCTTCCAGATACAATTTCAATAATCGATCGTCACTGTCCTGTATCGTGCAGGTAATAGTCATGACTATTTCCATCATCATCCCGGCACACAATGAGGAGAAGTATTTGTCAGCGTGTCTCCAGAGCATCAGAGATCATCGGACTCAGCAGGTCATCGAGGTGATCGTCGTCGACAACGCCAGTACGGACAAAACCGCGGATGTCGCGAAAAAATTTCCCGATGTGCGGGTAATCAGAGAAGAGCGCAAGGGTTTGACCTTCGCTCGTCAGAGAGGATTTCTGGAAGCGCATGGAGAACTGATCGCGAACGTGGATGCCGATACACGGGTATCACGTCACTGGTTTGAGATTCTGGAGAGGCGATTTGCTGAGCATCCAGGGCTGATCGGGCTGTCGGGACCGTACGATTACTACGATCTGTCAGCCTGGAAGCGTTTTTTCGTTGGGTTGTACTGGACGTTCCTTGCCGTTCCCGCGTGGTGGATCACCGGAGCCGTCATGGTCGGCGGTAACTTCGTTGTTCGCAGAGATGCCCTTCAGCGCATCGGGGGCTTCGATACGAGCATCGCCTTCTACGGGGAAGATGCGGATCTTGCGCGGAGATTACATAAGATTGGTACCGTTCGTTTCGATCGCCGGTTCATCATTCAGTCTTCGGGAAGGCGGTTGCAGAGTGAAGGAATCATCAAAACCACATGGACGTACATCGTGAATTATCTGTCGGAAATATTCTTGAAGCGTCCGGTGACGAAGAAGTACACGGATGTGCGGTAGGGCGATCAGAAGCTTATCGGCATATCACTGTGCTGACTTTGTGATATTCAAGGTGGCATCGGCTTGTAGCCGATGGGTTCACGGCTATCGTAGCCGTGTTTCACGGGCTCGAAGCCCATGCGCCCACACTCTTAGACGAGCGTGCCACATCATTTCGTTTCATTTTTCCCAATATGCGCAGTACACACTTTGGGGGGTAACTGCTCACTGACTCTGCACCGTGCACCCTCTCCCCCCGCCCCTCTCCCGGGTTCGCTGCGGCGAACAACCGGGGAGAGGGGAGCATGATCCGCTTGAACGTCGATTCCCCTCTCCCGGTTATCCCCGCAGGGATCCGGGGGAGGGGTTAGGGGTGGGGGTGACAAGCAAAAAGAGCATCTCAAAAGGAGGATGACGAATGTGAGACCTGCAGACTCAGTGAGCAGTTCCGTCAGGGGCAGTTGTAGCATTATTAATAATATGTTATAATAACAAATAGAAACTCACATGAACAACACACAACGATCTTCTCCGGCGTTTTCGTACTGTACTTTCCGATGGCACTTACTGTGTCGATCGATGCTTGTAGTTGCTTGTCTGAATGTCATGTGGGTCACAGTAGTTCGGGCAGAATCTCTTTCCCGTCCAACGATAGTTTCCGTCGAGATCACCGCTCCGGCTGCATCTTCTTCGTCTAGCAGCTCGACATCATCCGGTGCAGAGGGTGGTGGGGTTCCGGGTGATGAGGGGAGTCTCCGTGAGGAGTCCATTGATCGTAAGAACGATGAGGCAACGCGCGCAGGAGGCGAGGCTGCCGCATCGTCTGCGGGACCGCTCCATCCGTCACCGTCGGTACCAGAGGTATTGCCGATCATTCCGGCAGCATCCTCAGCCACATCGTCACAATCGTCAGTGGCTTCTCCGGTTGCCGGAGAAATCGCTGCCATTCCGGTGAGCGGCAATCCTGTTTACGGTATTTGCCTTCTGCTCGGACCTCTTTGCGTTTCCAGATCTGCGACTTGGGTTAGCAAGACAGTCACAGCGATTATTGGAAGTTCATCGATTGCGCAATCCTGTCTCAGTGCAGCCGTATTTCCCTGGTTCCTGCTGCTACTGATCATTCTCTGGATCGCGTTTTTCGCCTTCTGGCTGGGATTGCGTGCGAGCGATCACGGGATGGAAGGGAATGTAGGATTTACCCGTCGCTTCCTCCCCATCCACAGGAGCTGGTGGTACACGTTCAATTGCGTCGCACTGATACTCATCATCTGTTACGCGGTTCTCGTAATTCTGGAAATGACCGGAGCAGCCGGGACGACCGTCGGTGTCACCGTCACATCCAGCTCTATTGCCATGGATTGCTCAGGAAATGTCTCGCTTGGCAGTCTGGAGAGGAATGGTGATACGGGAGCATACGATGTTTCCCGTAGTGCGACCTGCACCATCTACGCACTCAATCCGGCGGGTTACACACTCTCCTGGCAAGTCAGGAGCGGGAGTGGGGGGACTGCGACAGGAAAATTGATCTCTCAAGCAGGGCACAGGATTGATCCGTACGTGCCTGTGGCATCCAATATTCCCGAGACGTGGACTGTTGCTTCCGGGTCCGGTGCGTGGGGAGGGAGATTGTCTTCCGACAGCACGACGGTCGATGCGTCATTCTGGGGGACGGATGGAGTGAATGAGAAGTGGCTGAATGTTGGAACCGGTTCACTCGTGATCGCACAGCGCCATTCGTCGACGAGCGGACCGGATATCGAGCGCATCGGTTTCAGGGTTGACATCGAGCCGCCGCTGGCACTGGATGCAGGCATATACTCTGCTCCGGTGACCCTCACTATTACCGGACAGTGAACATTTGCAAATATTTTCAAAAAAGTGTATAATATCAATAGTTCATAAACAAATACCCACCACCTCTATGGAACTCGTTCTCACTCCTTCTCGTCGCACCCGCGTACTCACCATGGGTCTTGCGGCAAGTATCTCCCTGTATGTTCTGATGGTGTTCGTCGCTGAACCTCTGCGTTCTCTCGCAGCCGTCGACAATACAACGGTAACACTTCAGGTGACGAGTGCGATTGCTTTGAGCTGTACGCAGGATGTGACGTTACCGCCTGC
>CAINWJ010000123.1 GCA_903854455.1 Candidatus Peribacteria bacterium
ATTCGATGGCTTCCTCATCATGCTCGACGACGATGACCGTATTGCCGATGTCGCGCAGGCGATGCATGGTCGAGATCAGCCGTGCATTGTCCCGCTGATGGAGCCCGATGCTCGGTTCATCCAGGACATAGAGCACGCCCTGCAGTGCCGAACCGATCTGCGTTGCCAGCCGGATTCTCTGCGCCTCGCCGCCGGAGAGTGTGGCTGCACTGCGGTCGAGCGTCAGGTACTTGAGCCCGACGTTTTCTAAGAACGAGAGACGGGCGACGACTTCGGAGATGACTTTTCGCACAATCGTGAATTCGTAAGCAGAAAGAGACTCAGGGGAGCGGTCAGCGGTCAGCGGTGAGCGGTCAGCAATCGATGATGATCCTGGTGCTGTTCGCTGTTCGCTGTTCGCTGTTCGCTTCTCCCGCGGCACCAATTCCTCAAAGAACCTCCGTGCCCCCGTAATCGACATCCCCGACGCATCGACAATGTTCTTCCCGCCCACCGTCACGCCGAGGATTTCTTTTTTAAGCCGCTTGCCGCCGCAGTCCGGACACGGCAGCTCGAACATGTACGCCTCGATCTGCGAGCGGACGTAGCTGGAATCGGTTTCATGGTGCCGGCGCTCCAGATTGGGGATCACGCCTTCATACGTCGTCTGGTAGTGCCCGTCGAACTTCTCGGAATTGAAGTCGACATCCACCTTGTCCGGGTGACCGTACAGGATGATCTTCTGCACCTCCGGTGTGAGGTCCTTCCACGGCGTATCCACCGAGAACTTCTGCTTCTTCGCCAGTGCAGTCAGTGCCTGCAGCATGAAGCTCATGCGACCGGCGGACGTTGCCCACGGGTGGATGGCGCCCTCGTTCACGGTCAGGTCTTTGTTCGGGATGATGCTGCCCTGATCGACCTGCAGGATGCTGCCGATGCCGTGGCAGTGCTCGCAGGCGCCGTGCGGCGAGTTGAAGGAGAAGCTCCGCGGTTCTATCTCCGGGATGCTCATCTCCGGGTGATCCGGATCGATGAATTTGTCCGAGAACTTGATCAAGTCCCCGGTATCGTTATCCAGCACGAAGAGCATGCCTTCACCTTTCCTGAGTGCCAGTTCCACGGAATCCGCCAGGCGTACGCGGTTCGGATTGGGCGACTCGATGACGGTGCCGTTCGTGAGCGTTTCTTTGACAGGTGCGAAGTCCTTGATGACCATGCGGTCGATGACGATCTCGATGTCGTGGGCTTTCTTCGGATCCAGCTCCAGCTCCTCGTCCGTCGTCACGATCTGTCCGTCGACGCGCATGCGGACGTAGCCTTCGCGCTTGATGAGGTCGAGGATCTTCTGGTGCGCACCCTTGCGTCCGACGACTTGAGGTGAGAGAAGGAGGATTTTCTTCCCTGTCGGCATGGCGGCGATGATGTCGGTGATCTGGCTCGGCGATTGCTTGGTCAGGAGTTTGCCCGTGATAGGAGAGTGGACCTTGCCGACCTTTGCCCAGAGTAGGCGCATGTAGTCGTAGATCTCCGTGATCGTCCCGACGGTCGATCGTGGGTTCCTGGGCGCAGTCTTCTGATCGATCGAGATGGCGGGACTGAGTCCTTCGATGGAATCCACCTCCGGCTTCTCCATCTGCGCGATGAACTGGCGTGCGTAGGCGGAGAGCGACTCGGCGTACCTGCGTTGCCCCTCCGCGAAGATTGTGTCGAATGCGAGGGAGGACTTCCCAGACCCCGACAAGCCGGTGATCACGGTGAGGGAATTGCGCGGAATGGTGACATCGATGTTCTTCAGGTTGTGCATCCGCGCCCCTTTGACCTTGATGAAATCCATAGGAATGAGGAAAAAACTATGATCTTTAGCGTGACCATAGCCGGGAGAGCTTACACGAGCGGACGGGGTCTTGTCGAGGGTGGGAGTGAAAGGAGCTAAGACCTCGCATTGGATCATTCACAGGTTGTGGTCGCAGAACAACTGAATGTGCAGAAAAGAAATAACTTAGTATTATTTATATCCCCCAATCTTTCCCAGCGACTGGGCATCGGTTTCGGGTTGTAGGGATTGAGCTTCGCGGGATTCGGGACTACGGAACAGCTTTTTTGTGTAGTTTTTTTGCATGTGGGATCGCAGGAGGCAGTTCCTGCGGAGAACGAGTACTCTTTTGCAATGTTTGTACACGCTGTCTGCGCCTCGTCTTTTCCGGGGGAATTCTTATTAAACACGTTACCTTTCACAGAAACCTTGTTAAGACCAATCTGCGCTTCGTAATGTTCTTCTTTCGGGTTGAAGGTAGCAGGGTATGTCGTTGTCCCAGGCGTTTTGCAGACGGGCACTTTGCATTCTGTTCCACAGGTATTGGCATCGTTTAACCAGTTGCGTTCAATATTGAGGGATGGGATACAGGCTGCTTTTATGTAGCTTGGATTGCAAGAAGCTTCATGGATATTGTTATCCACAATGCAGCATGCTCCCTGCAAAGGTGGGGGCGCGATCGGGCAATTGAGGATGCCCGTCCGACTGTCACAGCAGGATTTCTCTGAATCGAAAGCTTGTCCTTTGGAATTGGTACATTTGTCATTCGTCGTCTGACCGCAGTAGTAACCTTGCGATAACTTGGTTCCCTTGTAATCCACGAGGCACCAGGTTTGATCTGGTGAGTAACATTGTTCTTGCAGTTGGGCAGTACATTCAGCCTCAGTGTCATACATTGTTGGCAACCGTTTTCTTAATTTTCCTGCCAAAGTATTTTCCCATATTACTCCATTTGCTGTGCACTTGGATGGTGTCGTTAGACCACATGCCAAGCCTTGCTTTTTATTGCTATATCCGCAGCACCATTGAGTTGCTTCGCTGCTTTGCGATGACGCAGAGCTTTGCGAGACAGAAGTACTTGTGACGGAAGAAGACTCTGAAACTGACGTACTGGTAGCAGCAGTGGAGATTGTTTCAGACGCTGACGCTGATTCCGAAGAGGATGTACTCTCAGATGTTGTGGATGCTGACTCGGATTCAGAAGAGGACGAGGAAAAACATAGAGCTCTGCACTCATCGTATGTATCGGCTATATGCTCTGTTCCCAATGGGCACGATGATGAGTATGCAGCCTCACAGCCGCCAGTACTTCTATTGCAGCAGAAGGTTCCATTGAAAGTTCCCAGGTAGCCGACGGGTAGAGAGTGTTCAGATGGCGGCGACGTTGATACATCTCCCCGTAGATTCAAGCCACTCAATCTCTGTCCTCCTACTATGATCGCAACAACGACCAGGATCGCTCCGACGAAGAGTAGGACTTTCTGCATAGGAATACGAAGAAACACACTGTTTCAACAGTAGCCTTTTTCGATGTAGAGTCAAGAATTGTTATGTTGCAGATCGATAGAAGTCGGTGCTGTCAGTCGTATTACACTTTACAGTGCTTCGTTATCAACGCAGGTAAATGTTGATGTGCACGTAATACCGCAATTTACTGAAGCAGGACCGGAACTTGGACGGAAGATTTTGGAATGGAAAGAGACAGAACAACTGACAGTGGATTGAACTTTGCAGGGATTCCAGGGATCTGCGCTTTTTCCACACGATATAGTTGGCTTGCTCGGACCATAGGAATCTGCGACGGTTTGGCAAATGATTTCTGGGTCATCTGTTGCGGGAATGATCTTGCTTACGCCAAAACTTCCATCCACTTTTATCTGGGCTGGATTGCCAGTAACCGGATAGATTGTTGCCCGAGCTGACATTGAATTTGTATTGGTACCTTTTTTTGAAATATTGCAGAGCTTACATTGAGCGGAGCACATATTTGCATCGCTAAACCATTCAGCACGACTGGACTTGATGGTGTCGTTCACAATATCCGGTTTGCATTCTACCTTGTCCGTCGTGGAACACGCTGCGTTCGTTGTATAACTGCGTCTTGTCTTATCTACGACTTCACGAAAAACATACTGTGAAACGGAAATGCGAAGCATGGCATAATCCCCCCAAGTCTGAGTGACTTTGCAGCATGATCCTTCTTCTGCAGGAGGTGGCGGTGGAGTAGCTGGAGCATCTACATTGCAGTCATTTTCTAGTCGTGCTGTACAGTCGGATTCCGAACCAAGCATGAGCGCAGGTCGGGAGGAAACAACTTTTCCATTAGAATCTTTTACCGGAATAGATGCGTTATTTTCACAACTGTTCTGCGTGACTCTTGCACATACATTATTGCCTTGTTTTTTGCTGTACCCACAACACCATGTTTTCTTTGCAGGCATCTCACAATCTGTCATGCAATCGTCTTTTGAGGTGAAGAAGTAGCCTCCTGCACCTCCTTGTTCCTTTTTCTGTGTGCATCTGTTATATGTAATTTCTTTGTCTGAGCAATAATAGCCCGGCTCACTATGAAATTTCGCATCGTACACGCAGCATGTTCCTGTTTTTTCGCTTTCCGCACTCTGAGATACTGAGGCACTCGTCACGGAAGAAGACTCTGAAACTGACGTACTGGTAGCAGCAGTGGAGATTGTTTCAGAGGCTGACGCTGATTCCGAAGCGGACACACTCTCCGATGTTGTGGATGTTGACTCGGATTCCGAAGCGGAGACTGATGATGCGCAGAGATTATTGCACGCTGGAAGATCGTGTGAATTTAGTTCTGTTGTTTCGGGAGGGCAGGGAGTTGAGTAAGAAACATTCGTACATGTTCCCTTATTAGTTCCGTTTGTATAGCAGCAGTAATGTGCGGAAGAAGAGGAATCGCCGTCAGACGATGTCGCAGACAGCTCTCCACGCAGGTTTCCAAATGTCATCTTCTGACCGGCGACAACGACGGCAACCACGACCAGGATCGTTCCGACGAACAGCATGATTTTTTGCATACATCAGTGTCGGGAACACACGTTGTCAGCAACGGTATCGTCTCCGGCGAGCTGAGTCCAGTTCCTGCGGTTGCAGGAATCGGAATCTTGGATCCGGTCGGATGATTCTTCACACGATGACGATGGCATTTCCCTTCACATCCGCGGTGAATTTCTTTTTTTCGTCGGCATCCAGAATCCCGAGAGCCAGAGGATCCAGGATCGCAGTTTGGATGAGTCGCTTGAGCGGACGTGCTCCGTACACGGAGTCGTAGCCGTGATCACCCAGCCAGGCTCGGCCTTTGTCCGTGACGGTGAGATTGATTCCTTTCTGGAGCAGACGATTGATCACGCGATCAAGCTGGATTTCCACGACGTCCTTGAGCTGATCTTTGGTCAGTGATTCGAAGACGATCACGTCGTCGATCCGGTTGATGAACTCGGGTCGGAAGTGGTGCTTGAGGACGTCGAGAATGCTCTCCTTCTCCAGCATCGTCGATACCTGGGATTCGATCGTCGATTTTTTGGATTTCTCGCGACTCTCGATCATTTCTCGAATCTGATCCGATGCGATGTTCGTCGTCAAAATGACGATGGTGTTGGTGAAGTTCACCGTGCGACCTTTATTATCCGTCAGTCGACCGTCATCCAGTAATTGCAGGAGAATATTGAACACATCGGGATGTGCTTTTTCCACTTCGTCGAAGAGGAGTACAGCGTAGGGACGACGACGCACGGCTTCGGTCAGTTGCCCGCCCTCCTCGTACCCGACGTAGCCCGGCGGCGAGCCGACGAGTCGCTGCACCGAGAACTTCTCCATGTACTCGCACATCTCGATGCGGATCAGCGCTTTCTCGTCCCCGAACAGTTCCTCGGCGAGCGCTTTGGCGAGCTCGGTTTTGCCGACTCCCGTGGGTCCCATGAAGATGAAGCTACCGATAGGACGATGTTCATCCTGAATCCCGGAGCGAGCCCTGCGGACTGCGCTGGAGACGGCTTTGACCGCCGCATCCTGTCCAACGACGCGCTGACGCAATTCTTTCTCGAGATTCTTGAGCCGATCGGTCTCGGTCTTGAGCATTTTCGTCACCGGCACACCGGTCCAGCGGCTCACGACTTTGGCGATGTCGTCGGCGGTGACTTCTTCCTTGAGCAATGCTTGATCCCCGGAAGCTTTCAGCTTGGAGCTCTGAGTTTTGAGCTGCTTCTCGAGTGCTGGTAATTCTCCATGCTTGATGGCTGCCGCGCGTTCAAAATTTCCATCACGCTCGGCTCGTTCCTGCTCAGTTTTGAGCTGATCGATCTTCGTTTTGATTTCCTTGAGTTTGCCGTGTGCCTCCTTCTCCGCCTTCCAGCGCGTCTCGATTGCCCGAATCTGCTCGGTGAGATCAGCCAGTTGCTTCTCGGCTTTCTTGAGCTGTGGGGCGGCAGCACGCGAATGTGGAGCAGCAGCCCCGCGTTGGTCATTTTTGAGCGCCATGAGCTCCATCTGCACGTTCATCTTCTTGCGTTCCAGCTGATCCAGCTCGGTCGGTTTGCTCTCGACTTCCAGCTTGAGCCCGCTGGTCGCCTCATCGATCAGGTCGATGGCTTTGTCCGGCAGGAAGCGGTCGGTGATGTACCGCGTGCTCAGATCCACCGCAGCGATGAGGGCTTCGTCGCGAATCCTCACGCCATGATGCACTTCATACTTCTCTTTGATACCGCGGAGGATTGACAATGTGTCTTCGGTTGTCGGTTCGCTCACCGGTACGGGCTGAAACCGTCGCTCCAGCGCGGCATCTTTCTCGACATGCTGTCGGTATTCCTTGATGGTCGTGGCTCCGACGGCACGCAGTTGCCCTCGGGCAAGCGCCGGCTTCAGGAGATTGCCGGCATCGGTCGCGCCTTCCGCAGCACCGGCTCCGACAATCGTATGCAATTCATCGATGAACAGGATCACTTCGCCTGCCGCTGCTTCGATTTCTTTCAGTAAGGCTTTCAATCGATCCTCGAACTCGCCGCGGTACTTGGTCCCGGCGATCATCGCGCCGAGGTCGAGTGACAGGACGCGCTTGTTCTTGAGGCTCTCCGGCACATCGCCCTGCACGATTCTCTGCGCCAAACCTTCGACAATTGCTGTCTTTCCCGTTCCCGGTTCACCGACGAGTACCGGATTGTTCTTGGTTCTCCTGCTCAGAATTTGCATTGTCCGGCGAATTTCATCATCACGCCCGATGACCGGATCCAGCTTGCCGTCCTTGGCGAGTGCGGTGAAATCGATGGTGTATTTCTTGAGCGTATTCATCTTCCCTTCCGGATTCGGATCATTGACGGCATGTGGTCCGCGCATGGCAGTGATTGTATCAGTGAGGCTCTGTGGCAGCAGCCCCGCTTTCAGGAGGAGAGATTTTGCATCGCTCTCAACCGTTGCCAGCGCAATGAACAGGTGCTCGAGCGACAGGAAGGAATCTTTCATCGCCTTCATCTGCTTCTCGGCTTCGGTGAAGATTTTCTGGAGCGCCGGATCAGCAGAGAGCTGACCGCCGGAAACTGTTGGCAGTTTTTTGAGCTTCGATTCGATTTCTTCAAGCATCACACCGACGTCGATCTGCTTCGATTGCAGTGCGGCGACTGGCAATCCATCCCGTTCATTCAAGATTCCCCACAGCAGGTGCAGCGGCGTCAGGATGCCATGGCTCATCTCCTGCGCTTTGGACTGCGCGGTGACGAGGGATTTCTGGGCCAATTCGGTGTAGTGGGTGGGATCCATGGATGAGTGAATAGTGAGAGCGCGGGGCTGTGCCCCGCAGAGAACGGATAAGGGCGATTTTTTCCCGCAGCCGGGACGCCGCGTCCTGGACGATGTCTATCTGTTGCGGAAAAATCAAATAAATTGGCAGTCGAGAGTATAGAGTGCCAGTACGAAGAAGTCAAGGTTGCTCCACGAAAAACATGGTTAAAAAACTCTCAATGTGCTACCATGGTTTTCGTATGGCACCTGCACTTCCTCTCATCGCCATCGAATTCATTCCTGATACCGAAATGGGTGGGTTTACCGCTCATGTTCCGGATATTCCGGCATACGGGGAAGGAAAGACGGAGGAAGAGGCGTTGGAGGATCTGAAAGTGGGCATCCAGGCGTTCATCGAGGAGAACGGGATCGAAGTCACGCTTGCGCGTCTGAACTCACCATCCAAGCTCAAGCAGGTCAATTTCAGTGAATTGATGCCACATGGGTAGATTTCCGAGCGTCACAGGGAAGGAGATGGTGAAGTTTCTGCAGCGTCAGCGTTTTGTTCTTCGTCGTGTCGTCGGGAGTCACCATGTGATGAGGAAGAGCGCAGATGTGCAGACGGTGGTGCCCGTTCACGGAAATGATAATCTCAGAATCGGGACTCTTAGAGGCATTTTACGTGATATTCACATGAAGCCTGAGGAGTTCGAGAAACTCTGGAGATCCTGAGAAAGAAATGTATTTGATTGACTCTCGGGTCTTTCTGCGTATCCTTTCCCCCGTTCCATGACCTCCCGCGTCCTCGTTCTCCGGCGCTCCTCACCAGTTCTGGTCGCAGCACTGGCGACTGCCATGTACGCGTGGTTTGCTTTCTATTTCTTTTACTTCGCCCGTTAACTCTCTCGTGTGTGGAATAGCTAGACGCTTCCCCCGAGAGAAGGGAGGCGGGGATTTCGAATGTAAAATGTAGAATGTAAAATGTAAAATTATCCTTTCCTCAAGCCCTGATCGTATGCATCGTCATTCTACATTCTACATTCTACATTCTACATTTTCTCATCCACTTTCTCCCCATACACCATGCTCATCGTCCTCAAGAAGAAGAACGACGCTCCGCTCCTCAAGGAGCTCCAGCATCTCCTCGAGAAAAAGTTTGGTTGTCCATCCCACCTGATCGGTGAGAACAAGCGCGTGCTGGCGGTTACCGGCGACACGTCGGTCATCGACATCAACCAACTCAAGAGCATGGAGGGCGTCAAATCCGTCGATCGTGTCGACCGACCGTATAAGCTGGCGACGCGCGAGACGAAGAACCGCACATTGATTGAGGTCAGCAAAGACTGCGTCATCGGTGATCCGAAGAGTGTGGTCATCATCGCCGGTCCCTGCTCCATCGATTCCGAAGGTGATCTGGATGAAGCAGCAGCCATGGCCAAGAGTCGTGGCGTGAAGATTCTCCGCGGCGGTGCCTACAAGCCGCGCACCGGACCGTACTCGTTCCAGGGCAAGGGCATCGAAGGATTGAAGTTGATGAAGAAGGCAGGTGAGAAGTACGGCATGAAGACGATTTCAGAGATCATGAAGTCGGAAGATATTCCGGCGTTCGAGGAGTACGTCGACATGTACCAGATCGGGGCGCGAAACATGCAGAACTATGAGTTGCTCAAAGCACTGGGTAAGACCAGAAAGCCTATTCTCCTGAAGCGCGGACTGGCTGCGACGTTGGAGGAATGGCTCCTCGCTGCGGAGTACCTGCTCGCCGGCGGCAATCCCAATGTCATGCTCTGTGAGCGCGGGATCCGGACATTCGAGGAAGAAGTTCGCTTCACATTGTGCTTGGGATCAGTTCCGGCACTTCGCGAGATGACCCACTTGCCGATCATCGTCGATCCCAGTCACGCGATGGGCAAGACGCGGTGGGTGAAGGATGCGGCGCTCGGCGGAGTCGCCGTTGGTGCCGACGGTCTGATCATCGAGATTCATCCACGTCCTCAGACGAGTGCCTGCGATGCGGCTCAGCTACTGGATTCTGAGCATTGGAACGATTGCATGGACAGCATGACCGCAGTGGCGAAGGCGATTGGCAAGAAGGTTGTGTGACGAATTAAAATTTAAGAATGTAGAATGTATAATGATCCATTAAGCAGGTAAGATAGCGAAAATTCTACATTCTACATTCTACATTTTACATTTCTCCGTTATGCCTACCCTCACTCTGACTCCACCCTCTCATAGCCCACAGCCCTATCCCATCGTGATCGGGAAAGGCGTGTTGAACGATTTGCCAGCCATCATGAAGAAGATGGATTCTGTAGATCACATCGTGATCCTCTACGATCGGAGAATCGAAGAACTTGCGAGGAAGGTTGCATCGATCGTTTCGACGAAGCATCTTCTGGCAGTTGAAAGCGGCGAGCAGTCGAAGTCGCTTACAGAACTAGAGAGACTTGCGACGGAACTACTCAACATCGGCGCATCCAGATCCACTGTCTTGATTACAGTTGGTGGCGGCATGATGACGGATCTGGGCGGTTTCCTCGCGAGCATCTTCATGCGCGGCATCCGGGTCATCCATGTTCCGACCAGCATGCTCGCGATGGTCGATGCGGCAATCGGCGGAAAGACTGCGGTTGAAGTCGGCATGGTGAAGAACGTCCTCGGCACGATCCATCATCCATGGGCGATCATCTCGGACATTGATGTACTCGCGAAGCTCCCCGACACGCAGTTGGCTGAGGGTATTGTCGAGGTCGTGAAGGAGGCGGCGATGCTGGATGAGAAGACATTCAATTGGCTTGAGGAAGCGATGCCGAAGATTCTGGCACGCAAGGAAGTAGAGCTGATTCGCTGCATTGAGGAAGGCGCACGGATGAAGTCAGTCGTGGTGCAAGCCGACGATCGCGATGCGAGTCATCGTCATTTCCTCAACTTCGGTCACACCATTGGTCATGCCGTGGAAGCGTATTCGAAGTTTTCGATCTCGCATGGCAAAGCAGTCAGCATCGGCATGGCGTACGAGATGAAGATTGCCGCAACGGAAGGGGCTGATCGCGTGATCGCATTGCTTCAATTAATGAAGATGCCACTGAGGATTCCAGCCGATTTCCCACCGGCTGAGCTTTGGAAAATTATGCAGAACGACAAGAAGAAGAAGGCCGGCGTCGTGCGGATGTTCGTGCCGTCGACGATCGGCAAGGGCGGACCGCGTTCACTCTCCGAAAAGGAATTTCTCGCTTCCATCTAAATGAGTACGCCACGTTCCATTCCGGCACTTCCGTATCCCGTCGAAGCGGACATCCTGCTTCCCGGGTCCAAGTCGATTGCCAACCGAGCCCTGATCTGTGCGGTTCTGGCGGAAGGCACGACGATCATCCGGAATGCGACACCGTGTGATGATGTGGAGATGATGGTGGATGGGCTTTCTGCGATGAATTTCGATATTCGATGGGAGGAGAAAGCCAAAGGAATCATTCGAATCAATGGG
>CAINWJ010000124.1 GCA_903854455.1 Candidatus Peribacteria bacterium
CCACGGCTCAAAGAGATCGAACAGGCACTCAAGGACATCGAAGCCAAGAAGCAGCTGGCTGTACGCGAACAGAAGTATCAGCACGCGCTGAAGCTCCGCCGCGAGGAGGAAGATCTGCAGGAAGAGAAGAAGACACTCCTCTCCCAGGTCGACGGTGACGAGAGAAGCCCCATCCAGATCGGGGAAGATGACATCAACGCCGTGATCGCACGCATGACCGGCATCCCGGTAACACGGCTCATGAAATCTGAAACGAAGCGCCTAAACTCCCTCGAGCAGATGCTCCGGAAACACATCGTGGGACAGGATGACGCACTGCTGAAGGTCGCGAAGGCCATCCGCAGGAGCAGAGTCGGCATCTCCGATATCAAGAGACCCATCGGCTCGTTCCTCTTCATGGGACCGACCGGGGTCGGAAAGACCGAGCTCGTGAAAGCGATGGCACAGGAAGTGTTCCAGCGTGAAGACGCACTCATCAAGATCGATATGTCCGAGTTCATGGAGCGGCACAACGTGTCCAGGTTGACCGGCACGACCGCGGGCTACGTCGGGTACGAGGAAGGCGGTCAGTTAACGGAAGCCGTCCGCCGCAAACCGTACTCCGTCGTCCTCTTCGACGAGATCGAGAAAGCCCATCCCGAGTTCTTCAACATCCTCCTCCAGATCATGGAGGACGGACAGCTGACGGACGGGCAGGGAAACATCGTCGATTTCCGCAACACGATCATCGTCATGACCAGCAACATCGGCGCGGACAAGCTGACCAAGGAAGCCGGCAAGATCGGATTCAAGCTGGGCGATGAAGCCAAGCGCGAAGAGGAAATCTACGCCGGAAAGAGGGAGGAAGTGCTGAAAGAACTCAAGGACACGTTCCGCCCGGAATTCTTGAATCGCATCGACCACATCATCGTCTTCAATGCATTGACGCAGGAAGAGATCCGCAAGATCGTGCAGATCCACATCAGCAAGCTGGCGGATCGCCTCAAGGGACAGGACTTCTCCATCACCGTCGACGCCAAAGCTGTGCAGATCCTGGCACGCCTGGGGTTCGACCCCGAGTATGGCGCCCGTCCCGTCCGCCGCGTCATCCAGGACAAGCTGGAGGACCAGATCGCGGAGAGCATCCTGAAAGGCATGTTCAAGAAGGGCGACCAGATCCGCATCGTCGGCAAAGGGAAGGAGGAATTGCTGGTGCTGCACGGGGAGGAAAGCGGGGCTGCTGCGCCCCGCAAGGAAGGGACTGCGCCACGCAAATCCGAAAAGATGATGGTTGCGTAATCGATTGTTAAATGGCTAAATGGCTAAATTGTTGCGCAAGCGAAACAATCGGTGCTGCATAGCAATTTAACAATTTAACAATTTGGCAATCTTCCTCTAATGGCAAATTCCCCTCTTTTCTGCTACAATACTAGGAAATAACCACATCCACACTCATGCCCATCCAAGCCGTCAAAATACCGCAGAACGTCTATGTGGAGGACCGCATCATCGGTCCGGTCACGCTGAAGCAACTTGGCATCACGGGAATCGGGGCGGGAATCAGCTACGTACTGTACGCCATGGCAACGAAATCGGGGTTCACCGGCGTTCCGACGATTGCCATCTGCTGGAGCCCCACCCTCGTCGCCGCCATGTTCGCATTCATGAAGATCAATGACCTGAGCCTGCTCCAGATCATCCTGCTCACCATCGAGAACATGAACAAGCCGAATATCCGGTACTGGAGCCCGCACTCCGGACTCACCATCAACCTGATCACCCGGCAGACGGAGAAGGATCTAGACAAGAAGCGCGGACCGGAAACCGATTCCGCCGCCAAATTGATGGAAGTCACCAAGCAGCTGGATATCCGTCGCAAAGAAATGAATGACCTCCAGGCACATGCTGATCAAACGCCCAATGACCTGGAATCCATCAAGACACAACTAGCGCAGAGACTGGATCAGGATGCCGATGAAGCAGAAATTCAAGTCCAGGACCGGACGCCGCGACCGGTGAATCCTGCGAAGATCCAAGCATCAGGATTGGAACCGGAGAAATCAATCGATGCCATCGCTCATGCAATCCCAACTGACAATCTGATCGCTGATCGCTGATCGCTTACCGCTCATACGTATGCCAGACACTTCAACCACCACCGCTCCCACCGCTACTGCAGTCGCAGTCAAAGGCGCGGCACTCCCGGATACGGTCAGAAAGAAGAAGAAAGGCTTCGCGGTCTCGACACAGCGTTACCTTCCCATCGCAGAAATCCGCGAGGACACGGTGCTACTCAAGAACGGTGGCATCCGCGCTGTACTCAAGGTCAACTCCATCAACTTCAACCTGAAGAGTGAAGTGGAGCAGCAGGGCATCATCGCCGGCTACCAGTCATTCGTAAATACACTGATCTTCCCGGTGCAGATCCTCATCCGATCAACGAAGCTGAATATCGACCCGTACATCCAGAGCATGAAGGGTCGCGCCGACCAGCAGCCAAGCGCGCTCCTCAAAGAACAGACGCTCGACTACGCCGACTTCATGGAGAAGCTCGTGGACATCGCGGATATCATGCAGAAGAACTACTACATCATCGTCCCGGTGGACGCGCCGACGAAGGTGAAGCGCGGTCTCTTTCAGCGGTTCTTCGAGTGGATGAACGTCGATGACAACCGCAGCAAGGCACTCCAGCGCAGTCACGAATTCAAAGCCTACGGCAAGATCCTCCGCGATCGGGTCACGCTCGTACAATCAGGAATGGAGAACGTTGGATTGACGCTCCGCCGGCTCAAGACCGACGAACTCGTCCATCTCTTCTACAGCATCTACAACCCGACGACGTCCCAGAAGCAGAAGTTCAAGGCAACGACGGAGCTGAATGCGGATAAGGCGGCGGTGTTCTAACGGAGGATACCGAAGAAACCAAGGAGTCCGAAGAGTCCGAGGAACAGCTGCTGAAACATCTGAAGAAGTTCGCGGCTGCTCAAAACAACCGAGAGCCATTGGAATAGATTGCGACAGCTCGTCGGATGCCTCGGTTTCTTCGGTTTCTTCGGATTCCTCTCAATCAAAGTAAAATTGACATTCAGCTCCACCCTCTCTAGCCTATCTCTGTCCCCACGTTGCTCGTGCAAGAACGCGGCGGATCCTTACCCTTCCTCTTGCACCCTCTCTTTTTTATGGCAACCGCCACTGCGACCAAGAACCAACAACCGTCCGTGATGCGTGAACTCCTCAAAGAATCCCCGGAAGTGCTCCGCGCACGCCCCGGTGAATTGATCGAAGGCATCGTTATCTTCAAAGGCAAGAACAAGATGCTCATCGACCTCGGGGGTGTGGCCACCGGCATCGTATCCGGACGCGAACTTCGTGACTCGCTCAACACCTTCCGCGAGCTGAATGTCGGCGACAACGTCGCATCACTCGTACTGGAAGAAGAGAATGATGAAGGAATGGTTGTTCTGAGCTTGAGAATGGCCAGCCAGCAGAAGGCGTGGAGCCGCTTCCACAAGATGGTGGCGGACGACAAGACCATGAAGTTCACGGCACAGGAAGCGAACAAAGGAGGATTGCTTGCCAACATCGACGGTATCCGCACCTTCCTGCCGGTGAGCCAGCTCGCCCCCAGCAACTATCCGCGTGTGAACAACGCCGACGCCTCGGAGATCATCAGCAGACTCGCCAAGTTCATCGGTCACACCTTCACGGTCAAGATCATCACGCTGGATGAGGATGCCGGAAAGATCGTGGTGAGTGAGCGCGAGGCGATGGCGGAGGAGCGTTCTAAGGCACTGGAGGGACTTGCCATAGGAGAAGTGAAGGACGGTCTCGTCAGCGGTATCGTGAAGTTCGGTCTCTTCGTCGCCTTCGACGGTCTGGAAGGCCTCGTCCACATCTCGGAGATCGCCTGGGGTCACGTGAAGAACCCGAGCGAGTGCGCACAGGTTGGTGACCGCGTGCAGGTGAAGATCATCGGTATCGAGGGTGAGAAGCTCTCGCTCTCCATGAAGCAGCTCACCAAGGACCCGTGGGAGGAGATCGCCGAGCGGTTCCCGGTTGGCAAGAAAGTCTCCGGTGCGGTTGTGCGCTTCGCTGACTACGGCGCATTCATCAGCCTGGAGAAGGACATCACGGGACTCGTCCACGTCACGGAGCTCTGCCACGAGAAAGTGACGGATCCCGCACAGGTGCTGAAGATCGGACAGAAGGTGGAGGCGCAGGTCATCAATATCGACATCGACGAGCGGAGGATCGGTCTGTCCATCAAAGCCCTCAAGCCCATCGACGCCGCC
>CAINWJ010000125.1 GCA_903854455.1 Candidatus Peribacteria bacterium
CAGCCAGTTGGAGCGACACTCCTCACGGAGTGGAAGAAAGGACTGATGCAATATGCATGAACTGCGGTCGTAATATCGATGATGTAACGAGAAAATATTGCGGTTAGCCCGATTGCGAAGAGCGGGCTATTTTATCTTGGAGCCGCTCGAATTGATTTTTCTATTTCCTCCTTTTCCACCCAACCATCATGAATAAGCGTTCAACAGCACAATGGTCAGAAGAAAGAAAAGGCTACGAATGGAATGATACTGTAACAATTGGCGTCCGATTCACGGGAAATGAACCAGATGCGCGTGTGGCTGAAGCGCATTGGCCGGCAAATGGCGAAAGCACTCGTCTAAACCCTTGCACTGTAGCTGAAGCCGCTGGGTTATTTCTTCAATTGCAACAAGCAACCAGAGCTACTCTCGACGAAATTTTGTTAAAAATCGAACCAGTTGCATACCAAGGAGCCGGAATCATTCATCGCGGATCACGTTGGAAGCTCGCCGAAACCAAAGAGTAGCAGTTGCCATACCCCCAACCCTTGACATCGCGCAGCGGGAAGCGAAGAATGCTTGCCAATACTTTTCCCCAATCTCCTGTGCAGACCGTCCAGCAGATTAATATCTCGCTCCCCAACCGGCCCGGCAGCCTGGCGCACATGTCAGACAGACTCCGTGCGGCAGACGTGAATATCGATGCGCTGTTCTGTGAAGAGGGTACTGAGACCGCGGTGCATCTCATCGTGGATGACGTGGAAACCGGCAAGATGGTGCTGCGGGAAATCAGCCCGGTGACCACGACGGATGTCCTGGCGATCAGGATCAAGAATAAGCCCGGTGCCATAGCGCAAATCGCACGGAAGTGCGCCGGAGCAGGCGTTAACATCCGCAACATCTACGCAACAACCGTCAGCAAAGAAGCGATGGCATACATCATTGTCGATGATGTGGAGAAGGCGATGAAAGTACTGAAATAATCACGCGCTCTCGTTCGCTTATCCATTACTAATGCAACGAACGGCAATTGAAGCTTCGGAGTAACAGGAAAAAAGCAGAAAGGTTCGTCGGATTCCTCGGTTTCTTCGGTCTCTTCGGTTTCCTCCTAATCTTTCCTGATCCATAAGCCATTAAAGTACCTGCTGAATCCAATCATTTGACAGCAGAGACCAAGAATCGTACTTTTCCCCGCGATGCGTCACCGCACCACGATTATCAGCGCCATTATTATTACCGCTCACCAGCGGAGGTAGGCACTGACGATCGATTCTTTATTCGCCTCCTTCCGCTCCGGAAGGGGATTTTTTATTTGTTTTCTCCGATCAATTATGGTTTGCGAAGCTAGCAAGACGATGTCTGAAAATGTGCCGGAGGAAATAAAAAATCAACCTGCACTTGTTTCAGCATTTCAAAAACTACTATCTTGGATGAAAGAGGCCGAAGCAACGGTGGGAAAAGGCTATTCTAAGCCAAAAGAAGTCCCCGTCTTGATCGCAGAACAATATCTCCAAAGCAAACCTCCAATATATGCTCTGCAGAAAGATGTGTTACAAGTTGAGGGCATTAGTAACATGATAGAACAAGCATTGCTGTTATCGATTCGCATCAATATGTGGGCTGTGCTTCAGTGGAAAACAAACAGTACTGAGCTCCAGTGGGCAACGAAAGGTACGTGGCTTCAGTCATTGGAACGATACTTTTTTGGATGCGAAGAAGGACAGCGATTGTTAGGCAAAAATGACTATATTTCCACAATGCCTGAATGGAATGATTATCAAGAATCGCTAATTGAACGAAAAGAAGCAATAGAGGTTTGTCGTCAACATGCAATCACTTGTGGAAAAGTGCTGACAAGAAGAGCTAATCGAAGAATAACCGCAACTCAATTCTGCAATCGATAAGGGGCACAACCAGAATCCCTGACCGACCAACAAGTGCAGAACGTAGTAGCATTACCAATGGAAGGATTATCACCATCTGGATCTGTAACAATTAATCAGAGTCCTGCAAGTGCGACTCCAAACGATAGCGCCGCCTGAGGTCCATTGCCGGTCACAATGGAACCATCAACCACGACTGCCTGATGGATAACGATAGCACCGTGCGCCTTCAGAATGGCTATCTGCTCCCCGCCGGAATCCCACACTGTCGCTTTCCTGCCTTTCAGCACTCCCGCCTTCGCCAGAATCAGCGGTGTGATGCAGATGGCACCCAGCGGCTTACCGGCATCGACCGTCGCACGTGCCAACGCCCTGGCATCCTCATTTTCGGATAAAGCTTCCGCACCCGGTCCACCGATGAACGCGATGCGATCGTAGTCTGCGACGCGACAATCCTTCAGAGCGACAGTCGCCTCTTCCGTCGATCCGAACTTGCCGGTACATGGACCCGCTTCCGTACTCCCCAGAATGACCCGGAAACCCGCCTTCAGGAGCTCCGAGCGCACTCCCGCCAGCTCATGATCCTGGAAGCCATTTCGCGCGATGATGAGCAGAGATTTGAGCATGAAGACATCATACAATACTGAGTAAAATCATTGACGAAAAACGATCGAAAAGATACACTGGTGATGGTCTCAAGCCGTGGATCGCCCTGCAAAGGGTGATTTGAACTCCGCCCCTTCGGGGGCGGTTTTCGTATGTCGCCTGGTGGAGGGAGGGGGAATCGAACCCCAATCCGCGGGTCTCAAACCGGGGACCGCACCTGCGCTCCCCCCATACCGGCGACTGTACAATCGTACACCTTCGAGCACGCAAAACAAAAGGTATCCCTGACCCCGACCCCGATACCTGACCCTCTTACAGCTTCTTCATCTGCTTCACATCTTCTGCTGTCGCTGTCACAACCTTGATGGGCAGATTCTCCTCCGGATGACCCGGCACCTCGGACTTGAGGACAGGAGCCACCTCCGCACGCGGTGTGCCGCGGAGCGACTTGAGTGCCATCATGGCTGCCTGTGCGTTCACGAGCTTGTTGCCGGTACCAAATCTCTTGGAGAGCACATCCTTCACGCCGACAAGGTCGAGGATGGCGCGCAGCGGACCGCCGGCGATGATGCCGGTTCCCTTGCTGGCGGGCATCAGACGGAGCTTGGCTGCCTTGTGCTTGATGTTCACCTCGTGAGGAATGGTGTCGCCCTTCATCGGAATGATGATCATGGAGCGGCGTGCCACGCGCTGTGCCTTCTGGACGGCTGCCTGGACTTCCGTCGCCTTACCGGTGCCGAGACCCACCTTGCCCTTGCGGTTACCCATCACAACGACGGCGCGGAAGCGCATGCGGCGACCTCCCTTCACGACGCGCGTGACGCGGTCGACGGACAACGTCACATCGTCAAACTCGCTGGGTTCACGCCGCCGATCGTTGCGGCGGTCTTTGTTCTTGCGGTCTGGACGGGATGTCTTGGCCATGGGGACGGGGAATTGGGACTTGGGGATTAGGGATTAGGAGCGCAGGATTCTTCCTGCGGATCATTAGAACTTCAAACCACCGGCACGTGCAGCCTCCGCCAACGCCTTGATCCTGCCGTGGTACTTGCGGGCATTGCGATCGAAGACGACAGCGGTGACCTTGGCATCCTTCGCCTTCTTGGCGATCTCTTCACCGACTTTGGTCGCTGCCACGATGTTCTTCTTGCCAACGGGTGAGCTGACGGAGACGAGTGTCTTGCCCGCCGTATCATCGATCACCTGTGCGTACACACGCTGGAGTGAACAGAAAACGGTCAGGCGTGGACGGGCAGCCGTACCGGTCACGCGTGCGCGGATGCGACGCTTGCGGGCGAGCCGGAGGTTATGCTTGGTGACAGACATGGATGAGGTGGAGAGTCGGAGGAAGAATTATGCGGCGGCGGGAGCGCCCTTGGCTGCTGCGGCCTTGCCCGGCTTGCGACGGACGGTTTCATCTGTGTAGCGGATCCCCTTGCCCTTGTACGGCTCCGGCGGACGCAGTGAGCGGAGGTTGGCAGACACCTGACCAACGAGCTGCTTGTCGGTTCCGCGAATGGTGAGCAGGTTCTTGTTCTTCTCGTCCTGCACGACCTCGATGCCATCCGGCAGTGCGAAATCAACGGGATGGGAGAAGCCGAGGCTCAGTGCGAGGGACTTGCCCTTGGGCTGTGCCTTGTAACCCACACCGACGATTTCCAGCTTGCGCTCGTGACCCTGGGAAACGCCGATGATCATGTTCTGGAGGATGCTGCGGGCGAGACCGTGCAAGGCACGCGCGCCATCGTGACCCGCGAGACGCTTCACGTGAAGAACAGCACCGTCGACGTCTGCACCGATCCCTGTGGGAAGCGTGTAGCTGAGCTCACCCTTGGATCCCTTGATGCGAACAACGCCGGACTTCACCTCGACGGTGACGCCCTGGGTAATGCCGATAGCTCGAGCTCCAATGCGGGACATAATGGATGGGAAATGCGGGGCTCCGTGCCCGCGGTATGCGGGTCATGCCCGCGATGGATTAGGAAATGGTACAGAGCAGCTCACCGCCGACGTTCTTCTCGCGGGCAGCCTTGCCCGTGATGAGTCCGATGCTCGTGGAGAGCACTGCGAGTGAGTTGCCGTGGAGGTAATGACGGATCTCTTCCGCACCGACGTAGACGCGTGCACCGGGAGTGGAGATTCTCTTGAGGATCAGTGCCGGTCTGTCGGCCTTGAAGGTGACAACGACTTCCTTCTCCGGACCTGCACCATCACTCTTGGAATCTGCGACATATCCCTCGGACTTGAGCAGATCACAGAGCGACTGCTTGAGCCTGGACCACGGCGCACGGCAATCCGTGTGACGCCCGTGCTGCGCATTGCGCATGCGGGTGAGGAGATCGCCGATGGGATCGGAAAGTGGCATAAATTACCAAGAGGATTTTGTAACTCCCGGGATCTCACCGTTGACGGCAAGCTCGCGGAAGCAGATGCGGCAAATGCCGAAGAAGCCCATGTAACCGCCCTTGCGGTAGCACAGCTTGCAACGATTTTAGGCGCGGGTCGGGAACTTCACCTTCTTGCCAGCGGCATGGGCACGCTCCACCGCTGCGCGTTTCTTCTTCCAGCCGATCACGAGAGCATCACGGGCCATATTGGGAGCGGAATGATTTCCGCGGAGAGAGAGTAGTAGAAAGGAAAATCAAGGTGGCGACGGATTGTCGCAGGATTACGAGGACTTTTCAATGGAAGAAACTGCTTTCTTTGCAGGTTTGCGGAACGGCACACCGATGTGCTTGAGCAATGCCAGTCCACGAGCATCCGTTCCGGCGTTCGTCGTGATCTGCACCTGGAGACCGAAGATCTTGTTGGCCTCCGGTGCCGGAAGCTCAGGGAAGATGGACTGATCGATGATACCGATGGCGAAGTTGCCATGACCGTCGAGCTTGGGTAGCAGACCGCGGAAGTCACGGATGCGGGGGAGTGCGTAGTGGATGAGCCGATCAAGGAAGTTGTACATGGACTTGCCGCGCAGCGTCACCGCCATGCCCACCACCATGTTCTCACGAATGTTGAAGTTGCTGATGGACTTGCGGGACTTGCGGATGGAGGGCTTCTGACCGGTCAATGTCGCCACTGATTCAGCGATGAACTGCTGGATGTCCTTGGCGGAGAACTTCTTCTGGTTGAGACCGACGTTGACAGTGACCTTCGTGATCCGCGGCAACGCCATCACGTTCTCCTCCTTGAGCTCTAGCTTCAAGGCTTTTGCAATATCCGTTGTGAGCCGCTTCTGGAGGGGGACGAATGTCATGGAAGGAGAGATGTAAGTGGGGGACGCAGATCGCTGTCCGCTGTCCGCTGATTGCTTTTTTATGAGCCGCGACCGGCGGAACGGGTGTGCATGGGTTTCGCCGCAACCGGACCTGCATCGACATGCTTCTTCTGAGCGGCGGCATCCGGCGTCTTCCTGCCCTGCTTCTTCTGTGCCGCAGCGGCGATTTTCGCGGCAGCCTCGGCTTCCTTGGGATCGACTTTGATGCGTGCCAGGATCGTACCGCTCTTCTTGGCGAAGCGGACCTTCTTGCCGGAAGCGGGATCGATCTTGTAACCGATGCGACTCGGCTTGCCGGTCTTCGGATCCAGGATCATCACCTTGCCGACGGAGAGAGGAGCTTCATACTTCACGATCTTGCCAGCCGTCTCCCCCGTCTTCTTCGTGTGCTTAGTGACCATGTTAACGCCGCTGACCACGACTTTATCGTCGCCGTGGAGAACACGCATGATGGTGCCCTTCTTTCCCTTGTCCTTGCCGGCGATGACGATGACGGAATCTCCGTGGATAAGTTTCATGCGAGTGGGTAGTGATTGGTGGGTAGTAAGTGGTGAGTAGTGGGTAGACCGTTACAGAACGTCAGGAGCCTGGGAGATAATCTTCTGGTAACCGGCTGCACGCAGCTCGCGGGCAACGGGGCCGAAGATGCGCGTTCCCTTGGGTTCCTTGTTGCCGTCAATGATGACGCAGGCGTTATCGTCGAAGCGGATGGCGCTGCCGTCCTTCCTACGGAGTGCGAACTTGGTGCGGACGATGACAGCCTTCTCCACAGCATGCAGACGAACCGTGCCGCGCGGCGAGGCATCTTTGACGGCGATGACGATGATGTCACCGACACCGGCGTAACGCCTGCGCGATCCGCCGAGCACTTTGATGCACATGCAGGACTTGGCGCCTGTGTTATCTGCCACGTTGAGGATGGTCTGCTGCTGGATCATTTGGAAGAAGAAACAGAGGAAACAGAGGAAACAGAGGAAACAGAGGAACCAATCGTCTGGTTCTTCTGGTTCTTCTCACTCTTCTGGTTCTTATCGTATGCGGCATCACGATGGTCACGCTTGATCTGTGACTCGATTTCCTCGGCGCGGAATTCCGCAAGACGCGGAGCTCTGCGGAGGACGCTGGTCACCTTGAAGCTCTTGCGCTTGCTGATCGGGCGGCACTCGGTGATCTCCACCTCATCGCCCATGCCGACATCCGTCTGACCGTTGGTATCAGCGAGGAACTTCTTGCTGACGCGGTAGCGCTTGTTGTAGGTCGGATGCATCACGTAGCGGTGCACCGTCACAGCGACGGTGTTCTGCATCTTGGCCGATGTGACAGTACCGATTTTCGTACGCATGGGAGGTGGGAAAGTAGTGCGGGTCTCCGTGCCCGCGGTCATGAATTACGCCGCCTTCTTGGATTTTGAGCGGACACCTTTTACAGGCTTTTTACTGGAAGAACCAGAAGAAACAGAGGAATCAGAAGAAACAGAAGATGATTCTTGAACCTTGTTCGTCTGGTTCGTCTGGTTCTTCTCACTCTTCTGGTTCCTCTCCAAATCATGCAACACCATCGTCATACGGGCGATCTCACGACGCTGCAGACGACATGCCGCATGATTCTTCTCGCTCTGCATGGTCACGCCGATGCGGTGACGGGCGTAGGCAGCGCGCTTGGACGCCAGTTCCTTGCGGAGTTCTGCGGCACTCATGCGCTTGAGCTCGGTGATAGCGGTGACGGTGGTCATGCTGTGTGGGCGTGGAGGGATTTCACGAACTTGGTCGTGACGGGTAATTTATGGGCAGCGAGACGGAACGCCTCCTTGGCGATCTCCTCCGGCAGAGCATCCAGTTCGAAGATGATGGTGCCGC
>CAINWJ010000126.1 GCA_903854455.1 Candidatus Peribacteria bacterium
CCGAGGATCAGCCCGAAGCCGATCTGCGAGATGCGATCGTGCGATGAGCGTGCCGCGACGATGGAGACGATGATGAGCGCGCCGAAGATTACAATTGTCTGAAGCTCCGGTGGCAGCATGATCGAGAAAGCGATGCCGGGGTTGTGTGAGAGATGGAGTGTCAGGAAATTGCCGATGAGCGAGATCGGAGTAGTTAGCATCTCGGCAAGCCATTGTGTCAGGAGTGACAGGACGAATGCCGATGTGGCGGTGAATAGTAATTTACGCATGTGGAAAGGAAACCGAACAAAGTATTCAGTATGCAGTATGGAGTATTCAGTATGCAGGAACAACGCATCTCCCGGATACCGCATACTCAATACTGTATACAAAATACTTCCTGTCTTCTTCTCTTTCTTCTCCTTCGCTCATCCTCTCCTCTATCATGCTCCGGTGTTTCGCAAAGCAGATTTCCTCCTCCTCGGCGTCGCGCTGGGTCTGGCACTCTTCGGTCTCGCCATGATCGCGAGCGTGTCGGTGTACCAGAGCTACCTGCTCACCGAACGTTTCGTCGCATCCGGAGCGTGGGATGCGGCAACCAATCCGAATTCATTCTATTTGTGGCGCAGTTTCCGGCACATGCTGGTGGCACTGGCGGCACTCAGCTGCACCAGCATCATCCCGTACCGCGTGTGGGGGAAGCTTGCACGCATCCTGTTTTTGATGAACCTGGGATTGCTCGTCCTACTTTTCATCCCGGGGCTCGGCAATGATTTCGGCTCCGCCAGAAGCTGGTTGCAAATCGGATTCTTGAGTCTTCAGCCCTCCGAATTCCTCAAGCTGACGCTGGTGTTCTACCTCTCGGTGTGGCTGCAGAAGAAGGAGTCATTGATCGCGACATTCCGGGAAGGATTTATCCCGTTTGTGATCCTCCTCTGCCTCTCCACATTCTTAGTCGCGGTGCAGCCGGACTTGGGATCGTTCCTCGTCTTCACCGTCGTTGCGTCGGTGATGTTCTTCGTCGCAGGCGGGAGCATCTCGCACCTGTTCCTCGGCGGCGCGGTGGCGGCGCTGCTCGGACTGCCGATCATCCTCAACAAAGAGTACGTCCGTAACCGCTTCACCGTGTTCTTTCACATCCTCCGCAATCCCGACTCTCTTACCTGCCGCGAGGGCATCTGCTTCCAGATCTACCAGGCTCTCCTCGCCGTCGGGAGTGGTGGGATTTTCGGCGTCGGGTACGGGAAGTCCATCCAGAAGTTCGGCTACCTGCCGGAGGTGCAGGCGGACACGATCTTTGCTGCCATGGCGGAGGAACTGGGCTTCTTCCGCATCCTGATCGTGCTGGGACTCTACGGCATCTTCGTCTACCGGGGACTCAAGGTTGCACGCAATGCGCCGGATCGATTTGGTCTGCTGCTTGCTACCGGTCTCACCACCGGCATCGCGTTCCAGGCATTGCTCAACATCGGCGTGAATCTCTCGCTCTTTCCCATCACCGGCATCACCCTCCCGTTCATCAGCTACGGCGGCTCTTCACTGGTCGCGACCATGGCGGCAGTTGGCGTGATCCTGAATATTTCCATGCATTCGTCACAGGAAGGAGTTGCAGTTCAGCGGAAGGAACGGAAGGAGCAGCTGCTGAGTTTGAGGAGGTTTATTCATGACTGAAGAATCAACGACTGAAATGACCAATTTCGGAATGCCCAATAACCAATTTCCAATGCCCAAATAATCACCAATACCCAATCCCCAAATAGCCGTCATCCAGTAGGTTGGTCATTAGGATTTGGTCATTTTTTGGTCATTGGTTATTGAATATTGGTCATTTTCTGTCCGACCTGCATACTATTCCCATGCATCCTCGGACAATTCTTTTCTGTGGCGGCGGCAGCCTCGGTCACCTGACACCGTCGCTCTCGGTACTGGAATCATTAAAGAAGATGGTTCCGTCTCTTGAGGCGATGTTCATCTGTGCCGATCGGTCTGATGAGATTGCGATGCTGAGGTCCGCCGGAATTCCTTTCAGGACAATCCATGCCGGGAAATTCCCGCGAGGTTTTTCGGTGCGCCTGATTTCATTTCCATTCCTCTTCGCCTATTCGATCATTGAATCAATCATCGCGCTCGCATCGATCAAACCGGATGTGATCTTCAGCAAGGGCGGCTTCGTGAGTGTGCCGGTCTGCCTCGCGGCATTCCTCTTTCGTATTCCGATCGTGCTGCACGCCTCCGACAGTGTCCCGAATATTAGTGACCGACTGATCGGCCGAATCGCAAAAAAGATTTGCACGGGGTTCCCCGTCAATTCATTTCCGCAGAATTTACGAAGCAAAACGATTCAAACGGGCAACCCTGTCCGATACATGATCGCGTCAGGACTTCGTGTCGCAGGTCAGCGGATCACCGGCTTCTCGCGCAAGCGTCCCGTGATCATGATCATCGGCGGCAGTCAGGGATCGGTGGCATTGAATGAGGCACTCGATCGACAATTCGATGCACTCGTGAATCTCGCGGATATCATCCATCTCACCGGAACCGGGAAGGAACTGCAGCGGACGCATGCACGGTACTGGGCCAGAGCGACCGTGATCGAAGAATTGCCGCATCTGTATGCCCTTGCCGATGTCGTCGTCACCCGCGCCGGAGCCGGCACGCTCTCCGAACTGAGCGCACTCAGCAAAGCCGCCATCGTCATTCCGCTTACCGGTGTGGCACACGATCATCAGCTCAAAAATGCGCAGTTACTTGCGGCAGCCGGAGCTATTGCTCTTCTCAGAGAGGAACAGATATCGATCTTGTCAGAACACATCGAATCACTTCTCAGGGATCATGATCGGCGGAGGACGATGGGCGAGGCGCTCAAGAAATTCTTTCCGGTAGAGGCGACCAATCGAATTGCCAAGATCGTGCTGGACGCGCTCTAAGAAAACCCTCTAGAATCCGATCCCATTTCTTCACTTTTCCTATGCACAAGACCACTACAATCCTTACGTCCGCTTGTACGCTCCTGCTTCTTTCCGCCTGCGGCACAGTACCGACACCCCCTATCGATCAAGCATCATCTTCATCGTCATCCGCTTCCTCTGAATCTTCTTCCGTCTCATCCCCCTCCTCCGCTATGCCCTCTTCCTCCTCTTCCGCCGATCAAGCATCCACATGGACGTGGGACGGCATCATGCAGAAAGGTATGCACCAGGCGATCATCAAGACGAACAAAGGCGATATCACCGTTGAGCTGGATGCCAAACTGGCACCCAAGACCGTCACGAACTTCATGGCGCTCGCCGCCTCCGGTTACTACAAGGACGTCACGTTCCACCGCGTCATTCCGGGCTTCATGATCCAGGGTGGTGATCCCAATGGCAACGGTACGGGTGGCAGGAGCATCTTCGGCGAGTCATTTGAGGATGAGATCGATCCTTCCGCTTCCGTCTACAAGAACGGCTACAAGACGGGCTCCATCGCCATGGCGAACCGCGGTCCCAACACGAACGGTAGCCAGTTCTTCATCATGGACGCCGACTATCCGCTACCGCCGAACTACACGATCTTCGGCAAGGTCACGAGCGGCATCGATGTGGTTCACGCCATCGCCAACCTGCAGCGCGACCCCAACGACAAGCCGACGTCGCCGGTGACGTTTGATGTGAAGGTAGTAAAGTAGAGTAGCTGGTGGAATTGATTACTTTGGTCTGAGAGTAAGGTAGGTATAGTAGGTAAGGTAGGTAATGTATGTGTGATACTGTCTCACCTACCTTACGTACCTTACTTTCATTACGTACCTTACCTTCCCGTGCGTACCCGCTTCGCCCCGTCCCCCACCGGCTTCCTGCACATCGGCAATCTACGCACCGCATTCTTCGCCTGGCTGATGGCAAAGAAAACCAAGGGATCATTCACGGTGAGGATTGAAGATACTGATCGGGCACGTGAGGTAGAAGGCGCAGTCGAAAGCGTGCTTCGATTACTGCATTGGGCAGGCATTGCTCCCGATGAAGGCGTAATGCTGGATGATGCCGGAAAGATCATCGAAAAAGGCAAGTGTGGTCCATACATCCAGTCGAAGCGATTCGATCTTTACCGGAAGTACGCGGATCAATTGCTCAAGGACGGACACGCGTATCGCTGCTTTTGTACATCGGAGAGATTGGACGAGATGCGCAAGAAGCAGGAAAAATTACGCCAGGCGCCGATGTACGATCGCACGTGTCTGGAACTGGATCCCGCTGAGGTTGAAAAGCGGGTGGCTGCAGGCGAGAAGCACGTGCTCCGATTAAAAATTCCGCGCGAGGAAACGATTACGTACGAGGACAAAATTTACGGTCCGATGTCATTCAAAGGCCATACGGTCGACGATCAAGTCCTTCTTAAATCTGACGGATTTCCGACGTACCATCTGGCACACGTCGTCGATGATCATCTGATGGAAATGGATCTGGTGATCCGCGGAGAAGAATGGCTGAGTTCAGTGCCCAAGCATCTGATCTTGTTCCGGGCATTCGGCTGGAAAGCGCCGGAGTATGCGCACGTTTCGCTCCTCCTTAATCCGGATCGATCGAAGCTGAGCAAGCGTCAGGGCGACGTTGCTGCCGAGGATTTCATCAAGAAAGGATATTTACCCGAAGCACTGATGAACTTCCTTGCCTTGCTTGGCTGGAACCCCGGCACGGAGCAGGAGATGTTCACGATCCCCGAATTGATCGAAGCCTTCACCCTCGAGCGCATCCACAAATCCGGCGCAGTATTTGATTTGAAAAAATTAGAATGGCTGCAGGGTCAGTGGATGCGGAAAATCCCTGCCAAGGATTTTGCAGACCGGATCAAACCACTGGTCGTCGCACGCTTTCCGGATGCCGAAAACGATGCCTCATTCCTGCAGAAGGCCACGCTAATTCAGGAGCGCATCACGTTCTTCCCCGAGGCACCGGACATGCTGGGGTTCTTCTATGACGATCCGACGGTCGGCATTGATTTGATCGCCAATCCGAAGCAGAAAGTGGAGGCAGCCGATGTGCCGAAGATTTTGGAAATACTCAAGAAATCGCTGGAGTCGATCGAAGAAAAGAATTGGATCAAGGATTCGATTGTCGCGGCGCTTGATGCCGCCATCGCATCTTCAGGATTGAAGAAGGGTCAGCTCCTCTGGGTGTTGCGAGCCTCGCTCACCGGTCGCGCCTATTCACCGGGGGCGTACGAGGTGGCGGAGATACTGGGGAAGGAGAGGACACTTGAGAGACTTTCGATCTAAAGAAAATCATCACCAAAGTATCCGCTTGATAATAAGCGTGTCGTACACAACGGATCGATGTGCGATCATAAAGATGATAACCTGCTGGTCGTCTATGCGAAACACGACGCGGTAATCCCCGACACGGAGACGTCGGTATCCTTTCAGGCTTTTCCGAAGCGGCTTCCCGAAGACATCAGGTACGGAGGCCAATTTCTGCACTATTGCTCCCTGAATCCGTGTACGTTCTCGCTTTGGGAGCGCCGGAATATCGACGGACACGACCTCCGGATGATAGAGAATGGAAAAGGTCATGCCCATGCTTTGTCATGCGGAATGTAGCGAACGCCTTTGGTATCTCGCTTGGAAGCCAACGCATCCAGCACAATATCCTCTTCCAGCGCCAGCGCCATCTCCAGAAGATACAAGGCTTTTGTTGCTTGGGGCATACCATCACGTTTGGCAATGGCCGTAAGAGCGTCATCCATTGCAGATGGAAGAGCCAGATTCAAACGTTTCTTCGTTGTAGGCATAGATGAGGAGGGAAGATGAGAATAGTGTAACACCTGTGTAACACCATCGCAAGATAATTCTTGAAAAAAGATTTGGCATTGTGCCAATAGCTATCTGCTACACTGTCCGCCATGGACGACGTCGAACTAGCCATCTCCGGAGGTCCCGGCAAAGCAGTCATCGAAGGCAAGACTGCGGTTCCTTTCCGTACGTTCGTGACGCTGATCCTCCAGCGGAAGGTGCAGGCGATCTTCAAGACGTCGCAGGATGAACCCGTGATCGTGAGCAGCGATCTCCTCACGAAGCTCGCAAGTGCGCCGAGCGACAAGCAGGAGGACAGGAGCAAATTGACGCTCATCACATTCGGGGTCGGCATCCTCGGTGGCATCTTCCTCTCAGCTGCGGCATTGCTCGGATTGCTCCTCTTCCGCATTCAGATCGAGGTGAAGGATCTGTCGATTCTGCTTGGCGCGATTGCCGGCATCGTGATTCTGGCAATGATCATCATGAAAACGCAGAAGAAAACCGGATTCAAGGAGAAACTGCAGGAGAGTATGGAGAAGGTGACGGAGATGGTGAGTCGTTGAAAGGAGGAGAGGATTGAGAAGAGGAGAGGATGAGAGGAATTTTTAGTGAAGCCAGACTTTCTCTGATAATCGACGGTATACTTGGTTCAATGATCATCCTCGAACATGTCCCTCTGCGGCCCAAGACCACCATGCACATCGGTGGCACTGCCCGCTGGTTCGCGGAATTGAAAACGAAGCAGGATGTGGAGGATGCCTTCGCTTTTTGCCGCACAAAGAATTGTGCGCTCGTCCCCCTGGGTGCCGGCTCCAATACGATTTTCGCGGACGGGGAAATCAATGCGCTGGTTATACAGATCAGAAATGATCAGTGCGTGATTGGAGATCAGCAAATCACGGTCGGTGCTGGTGCCACTCTGGCTACGGTCGTTGCCAAGCTCGCCGATGCCGGTTTGGATTTGTCTGCATTGACCGGCATTCCCGGCACTGTCGGTGGTGCGTTGTTCGGCAATGCCGGACAGGGGCCGACGGGTGTATGGATCGATTCATTCGTCGAAACGGTGACGGTGTTTATCGATGGACAGTGGAAGAATCTGACGAAAGCGGAGTGCGGGTTCGGGTATCGCGAAAGTGGATTCAAAAATGGAAAATTGAAAATTGAAAATGGAAAATTACAGCCTTCGATCATTTGGGAAGTAGTACTCAATGTATCGCTTGGAGATGCGATTACTATCAATGCTACGATCAGCGCAATGTTGAAGAAGCGCGCGGAGTCGCAGGTTGCAGCACGCACCGCCGGATCGTGTTTCAAGGCTGCTGGCGACGTTCCTGCATGGAAATTGATCGATGCCGCAGGCTTGCGCGGACTGACCGTCGGCGGGATTCAGATCTCACCCAAGCATGCCAATTTCCTCGTGAACCCCGAAGACAAAGGTACCTTTGCCGATGCAGTGAAGATCGTGGAGAAGGTCAAAAATACAATCAACGTTTCGCTGGAAGTGGAGATGAGATTTGTGGGGGAGGATGGTCTAAACCTTGATTTGTAGGATTACAGGATTACCTTGATTTCTGTTTGCGGTGCCAATGTGAAGATCAGGATAAATCGTTCTGCGCTATACTGCTTGCTATGCGCAAAATCATATCCGCTGCTCAGGCTCGCAAAGATTGATTCAAGCTTATCGCCATGGTGGGAAAAACGGATTCTGTGATCACCATCAAACATGAACATCTTCCACCGGTCGTATTACTCACACAATCAAGGTTTGAGGGATTACAAGAAACAGTCGAAATCATGTCGGATCCGGAACTGATGGCTGATATTCGCGAAGCGATGGAAGACAAAACACCGGGCATTCCATTCGAAGATGTTCTGAAAAAACTGGAACGGAAGCCTTCGAAGCGTAAATCGCAGTTGTAATAAAAAACCCCGCCACCAATGGACGGGGTTGGATTGCAATTTTTGGTGAGACGCGCCAACGGCACGTCTCTACAGGATCAAAACGGTAAATCTTCGGGCTTGATCTCGGATTCGTACTTGATCTCCGGAACCGGTGTCGGTGCCGGGGCTTCGTCTGCTGCAGCATGGCTTGGGGCAGAAGATGGAGCGGGAGACGGAGACGCTTCGCGCGGCGTCAGGCTGACCGAGGCGGCGGCATCGGCGTTCTTGCAGCCGAGGAGCGTCACCTGATCGGCGATAATTTCCGTGGTGTACCGCTTCTGACCTGCCTGCGTCTCGAACGTGCGTGTCTGGACCCGACCGGAAACGTACACGCGCTGACCCTTCTTCACTCCTGCTTGCACCGCCTTGGCGAGATCGCCCCAGACGACGACGTTGTGGAACTCGGTTCGTTCCTTGGTTTCGTTGGTTGCTTTGTCCTTCCAGCGCTCGTTCGTCGCGACACCCAGCGTGACAACACTCTGACCGCCGGTGGTGGTCCGAAGCTCCGCATCACGCGTGACGTTGCCGATCGCCTCGGCACGGTTGAGGAGCTGCAACACGCCTTCGGCTCCTGCAGGTGCTGATCGCTGACCGTCTTTGGGATCCAGCATGATCAGATCCATCGCAATGATTTTCGTCTTCGACCGCTTCTCGCCGCTCTGACTGTCTTCCCAGCTGTCGGTCTGGAGACGTCCGGAGATGAAGAGCTGCGCGCCGGGCTTCACGTACTGGCCGGCGACATCTGCCATGCTTCCCCAGACAGTTACGGTGTGGAAGCTCTTGCCATTCACAGGTGTTCCCGTTGCCGAGGTGAAGGAGTAGGGAACGACGATATTGAGATCGACAACGCTCGTACCGCCGGGTGTTTTGCGGATGACGACGGGTTGTGTCTGGTAGCCGATGATTTCGACGCGATTCAGGGAGAACATCGCAATGGGGGGATGGAAGTAAAGGAGGCCTCTGTGGGAAGCTCGAACCATCACTGGTAAGTGATAGATCGTGTACAACCGTACACCACTGATTTTTCATCGGCAATCGAATGAAATTGAGAAGATTTAAAAATATTTTCTGATAACAAATTGTGCGTCACTTTCAATAGGAGTTCGCGCGCGCGATGCGTACAATGTTTTGACGATTCCCCATGCAGAGTTTCCCTGTACGCCGGCTCTCGATCGTGACGATGCTGAGTCTGTGCGTGCTCATGATTCCCGCTGCATCCGCGGAGCCGCTCAAGCCCAAGATCAGCAAGACACCGGAGACGTACGGTGAGGCGATGTTCGGGATCAGCGAAGTGCGTGAGAACGTTGCGACGGTACAGTGTGGCGGTTGGGATCCAAATTCCAATGCCACTGCCAAGAATGGCAAAGTGACCGGCGACGTTCCGCTCCCCGTCGTTACGGGCATCCCGGGACGTGCCAATTCCAAGCAGAACGCATTGGCAAAAGCGGATACGGGGATGGCTGCGCGTGGACCGTTCGAGTATCCCGGCGATGCGTACGGATTCGTGTCGGCATGCGACACGTCACTCGTGAATGGCATCGATGACAGCGATCTCGCTAAATTTCGCATGGACATCAAGATGCGTGAAGATGGAACGGTATTCGTCGAAGACGGCAATGGACACATCGATATCAATCCCTTCGGATGGTGTCTCTTGAGTAAGCCCGAGTTCGCAACACCGAAGTATTGCAAGATGCTCTATAACGCATGGGTTCAGATGCGATCACTTGTGCCACCCATGGATCCATGGGGACCCATGTTCTGCAACATCCAGGATCCCGGTTGGCGCGGTGCCGTGGACCTGGTCCCGCCGACGAAAGAATTCTGCTTCGATGCCAAGTACACCTACGAGTGCAGGGGTGACGCATGCAGAACCATCGAGCAGGGGAACCAGTGCAATACCGTGAAGCAGCCTGGGACATTCGTTACGAGACTCATGGAATGCCACATTGCAATCGGCGAGGATGGCAATCCGTTCATCGTTGTGTTCGGCGGCGATGCCGGAGTCCCGAAGCCCAGTTCGTTCTACCGTCACTATGTCGGGTCGTTCACCGATGTGCCGCCTCCCGCCAACGCCAGCGTCGAATCCCCCACCAAAACATGGAAGATCCGCGGTGACTGCTACGACTACTACCGTGAGGATGATCCCAAGGATTGCGTCACGGATGTCAGTTACGACCAGTGCGAACTCACCATCGCGACTCCGGACGAGCAGAAGCCGGATACGCCGGAGTGGCCGAATCAGGGTGACCACAATCAGAAGGGCAACGTGACGTACGAAGGGGAAGATGCGACGCGTCCCGGTCGGACGGTTCCGGATCCCTGGGTAGCCGATAGCGCTACCAGTCTCATCCTGATCGACACCGACAAGCTCAAGGAGATCCAGCAGGGGTTCACTGATCCGCAGGACATCCTCCCCATCCTCGGGACACCGCTCCCGGTCCGGCAGATCGCCGGCAAAGCGACGACGCCGGCACACGGCCTCACCGACATGTTCGACGACTCGGATACCCGCGCCATGAGCAGCTTCTGGGAGGCGCAGCAGAAGGAATTGCTGAAGATGACCGAAGATCCGACAACAAAACTTATCATGCCGGCGCGTTCACTCGTCGGTCTGGCAGATGACGATCCCCTCTTCCGCTACGTTCGTGAATCCGTCACCCGCCCGGACGGAACAGTCGAGCTGACTGTCCGTGCCGGTCCGGACGACATCGGCAATGTGCTGACGTCGCTCATGCGGGTCTTCGTCGCACCGGTGCAGGAAGTCCGGATCCCACTGATCGTGCCGCTTGTATCGGTCGCGGAGATCGATGCGCGGATCTTCGACTGGGAGCAGTGGAAGGAGCGGGAAATTGCCCGATTCAATGCAGAAACGAAAGCGCAGGAGGAAGGTCGGATGACGAAGAAACCGCAGCCGTCGCAGGCCGAGAAAGCCGACGATCTCATCAAGAAACTCAAAAAGTACAAAGAGGACATCGGGAAGGTCCGCCTGCTCAGGAATGCGCTGGCGAACTATACGAAGAAGCTCCTCAAGCCCGAGGAGCAGGTGCGCGGATACATCGCCGACTGGTACAAGCAGAATGCGCTCCAGCTCCAGAAGGCTGCCGAGCGTTCCGTCCAGCGTCGTGAACTGAAGACGCTCTGGCGACAGATCCAGCAGGCCATGCTTGTGACCGATGAGTGTCAGCTTCTGTGGTGCAGCAATCAGCGCTACTCGCTCCCCGTGTTCTCGCTTCTGGATCAGTGGTGGGGAGACAAGAATCTGGGAGCGGGCGCCAAGCGGAACCATCAGTACAAACCTGAGGATTTGCGTGATCTCCACTACGAATTGCCGAAGGATCAGGAGTTCGATTTTTCCAGGATGTTCTTCCCCCGGGATCCGCTCCTCGTACCCGTTCTGTGGCCGGTACAGGCCAGGATCAAGCTGCCGGTGCCGCCGCTCGTCGGTGGTAATCCGCCGGATGTCACGGACTTCCCGGATCTGCCGTGGATTCCGCCTGCGACCATTCTCGATGATTTCCCGGTGCCGACGGTCACTACTCCCCCGGTCGAGAAACTGAAGGTGCCTACCCTGCCCGATCTCACCGAAGCCATCCGGATACTTCAGGTCTTCCGCCAGATCGTCGGAGGGGGTGAGCAGGAGGCCGCCTACGATCGCGGAAGCATGCAGGGCGTGTACTGCCGTTTCCCGCAGAGCGTCACTATTCCTCCGGATCTTGATAAGGGCAATCTGGCGCGCATCGTTCACGTCGAGAACGACCTCAAGGAGCGCACGGAGCGTCTCTTCGCCCGCTGGATGCCGAACCGTCAGGAGGATTTCGCGGGGAGGGCTGCGCGTCTTGAGAAGCAGTTCGTCGCACCGGCGAAGCCATCGTGTCGTGAAGACATTCTCTGTGCGGTGCTGCTCCCGGAGGAGTGGAGGTCGGTAAGCTGGCAGTGGTTCGCCCCCTTCTTCTCGCCGGATTTCAGTCCGCTGATGAAGGAGCTGGAAGCCGGTTCGACCAAGGATCCGGCTCACGCAGGGACGCTTCCGACGGACGAAGCAGGGAACCCGTACGCCGCTTCCCTCGATCAACTCAAGCGGGTGTTCGACGGTTTACCGCTGCCGACACTGATTGATCTTCTCGTCCCGCGTCGTCAGTAATCTATCCTTAGTATCAGGTAAGGGAATCCAAGGAAACCGAAGAATCCGACGAACATTTCATCGCAATCATCTATGTTCATCCGCATCCCCACTCACATCATTCGGCTTCTCGTGATCCTTCCGATGCTGTTGATTCCAGTTCTAGCACATGCGGCGAATGATCGTGCGGCGGATCTGTGCCAGGGGAAGATGGCGGAAGCACTGCTGGACGCTCGTGACGAATACCGTGCGCACATCTTCGGGGCGCGGAAGAACGATGCAGGTGGCATCAGCATTCTGACTGCAGGCAGATCAACTTCCCTCACTTCACCGGTGACCGGGATTCTGGAGACGCGCGGACGCCTGACCTCGGAACTGGTCGATCCACTTGTCGAGAGTTACCGGGTACTGCGCTGCAGGAGCCTGGAGGTCTGTGAGCTGGTGCGGCAGTCCATCCAGCAGGACGGCGGCAAGGTGAACATGCACATTCTGGGCTGTGCTCCTCGTACTCTCACACGAATCGGCGCGTGCTTCCTCCCGGAAAAATCCGATGCCGCTGCCGCCACTCCCGGTACTACGACAGATGCCGCTCTCCTGGCAGATGAGTGTGGGCGCATCGTGGAAGGGACGCTCGCAGAAGAGCGTGCCGCGCTGAAGCTGGCGGTCGGGTACGACAGCGGTTACCGCTCTCTCCTCCAGCTCTCCGGGATGATGGACTGGATGCTGGAAGGATTTTCGAGTGATGCCGTCCGCGCCATCCGTGACATGGTGAGCATGCTCGGGAAGCTCCACCAAATTCCTTGCTTCATAGGACAGTGCGATAGTCCGGTTCCCCCTGCCGTTCAGCCATGACACGCCCCGTCACTTTCCGTCGGCGGCTCCAATCCTTCCGCAAGACCATGCGCACACATGGTGCACTCGTGATTCTGCTGACGTTCCTGGCGGTCGTCGCTGGTTCATCACAATTCCTGAAGGGGAGTCTGCTGGAAGGGGTGACCGTTTCATCGCAGTCCGGTGATGCTTCGTCGGTCGCTTCTCTCTCGCCGCTTCGTACCTGCAGTGCCACTGGCACGGTCTTCGAGAAGATCTGGAATTTCTCGGTACTGGAGCGCACGTTCCGGGAGCAGATGACCGCCGTGGTCAAGGAACGCGAACAGCTGTTATCCAGTCCTTCAAGCCGCAGCTGTCTCAAGGATCAGGAGCCTGAGATGCCGGCACTCCGGATGATGGCGAAGGAGCTGCCCGGCTGGTACGTTCAGGAACAGTATCCGGTCTCCGATGGCACCGCGACACGCACGACACTCCGTCCCGTCACCTGGAACACCTTCTCCTCCATCGTCACCGAGTTCGAGCGTGTGTACGAGTGCAGACTGACCGAGATCTCCGACAGAGCGCTCCTCGTGGTGAGCAGTAACCTGGATTACGATGAGACCGGACCGGACGGCAGACCGACGATGTTCTGCTGCACCGAAGCATCCGGTAGCGGTGGCGGATGCGTCCGGAAGGAAGAGGGCACCGCCTGTTCGACGACTGCAACAGCCAACCCTCAGTGTGACAATCAATGCTCCGTCGGCATCGACTCCTTCCAGATCGCGATGAGGCTCAATCCACTGGTGCAGCGGATGGACATCGAACGCTCCCATGTCCGTACCGCCCTACAGCGCACACTCACGACACTCCGATCCTTTGAAACGAACGATGCCATCGCCCGGCAGCTTAGTTGCTACGAGCGCGCATCCGTCGATCTGCAAAACGAGCTCAGCCTGCTGTCAGATGCAAGTAGCTGTCTGCCCCGTATCTGGGATGTCGTCACTTCCCTCCATGACCGCAAGTCACCAAGTAACTGATGCGCCGCCTCCTCGTCGCCATTGGCCTGTCACTCCTGCTCCTCCCCGCGAGTAGCCGGGCAGCATCGTCGCTGTTCGATCTGTTCTACGACGAAGCCCGACAGGCGCAGCCTTCATCCATGCCGTCCAAGCGAATCACCGATTTCGTTATCGCGGAAATGAAGACCTGGAACGACGAGGGCATCATGATCGATGAGAACGACATCGCAGCTGCAATCAAAGGTGACCTGACGACGCTCTGCGGTGACAAGCTGAATGCTGCCGGTCAGCGGATCGACATTGGCTTCAACGACACTCCGCAGGGATCCGGCTGCAATGGCATCCAATCCACCATTCTGTCCCTCATCAAGCGCGAGCGGGAAACCGAGGAGCTGGGTACGGATCTCCTGACCATCGCGAACGGTTCGGAACTGGCGGTCGCCGATGAACCCGGCCGTCCGGTCAGCATGTCGCAGCTGGCGTCACTGCTACGCAAGGTCTGGTCCGGCACTGGCATGGTCGCCATTCCGTGGAATGGTGATGCGACTCCCGCATTCAAAGCACTGGATACGGCACTCGCATCCGAGCAGGATCTGGATGCCGTGGTTTTGCGCTTCCAGCACGGCTACTTCCGGGATGCGCGTGAGCAGGATCCGCGCTTTGCAACGATCGGTACCGGCATCGCAGACAAGCTCAAGGATCTGGCGGAGAAGCTTGCCATCAAGGGCGATCCGACGGCGATCGGAGAATTCGCGACACTGCCGCTCACGGTTCCGAATGTCCGGCTGTGGACGAGGAAGGATGACCTGGGACTGATGTGGCAGTATCCCTCGCATTTCGCTCGTGTGAAGATCGAGGAAGCCAAGGAGTATCCGACGAAGCGCGAAATGACCGGATCGGCGGCAGATGCGCTGGCGTATCCATTCTCGTACGGAGGATCGGAAGTTCCTGCCGCCAAGGTTGTTTCTCCCCTCTGTTCCCGAACGGTCGGACGATCCGGGTATCTGTGCCGGCCGCTCCCTGCCACGTCACCGTCGTGCAAACCATCGCAAGCACCGGACGCGAAGGCCATCACACTGGTTAAGTGCGGCGAGACCAGTGGCACGGTGAGCGACGGTCCGCGCATCTGTCCGGATTTCAAAGCGCTGTACCAGGATACGGGGGAGTCGCTCCTGACTGAGGACGGCAAGCCGAATACCGATGCACTCGAGCCCGCCGATCCCTCCACGATCTGCTGGCCGGGGACGCAGGTGCTCTATGGCAACGACATTCCTTCCAATGCTTGCTACGTCGGTCTCTGCGTTCTGGAATCACTCAAAGGTCACACACTCATTCCGGGGCGCAACTCCGTCCTCACAGGCGAGCAGTCCGCACCATATGCCGCGTGCATCCGTCCGGATCCGCAGCTTGGGACATCCATGGAGGTCGCGACGAATTCTCCGTACCCGCTTCCGCAGTACATGGGTCCATCATTGGTGCGGGAATTTGACCGCGAGTACTGCCTTCGCAGCGGTGATCCGCCGCTTGGTCTCGCTTCCTTCTGTTCGTTCGATGTCACTTCGCGGGTCCAGAGCCCCGATGCCAGTCAGGCTGCGTTAGGCTTGCTTGCTGCCCGGGACGCTGCGTCCGTCACGAATGATCAGTCCCTGCTTCTCGCCGCCGCTTCCGCCATCGGTGAACGGGCGGCGCTGGATCAGACCATCGAAACCGAACGCAAGGTGTTCGCTGCTGTCACGGGATTCGTTTCTGAGATGAATGATCTGTTCAGCAGCTTGTCGCGTGCCCTCCTGACACAAACCCCCTGTCCATGGACCGGTCCGTTCCGTAGCAATCCCTGATCTCTATGCGTCGTCTTCTCCTCATCGGCCTGTTCCTCATTCCATTCGCTACATCCGCTGCGGCAGCAGCGGACTCCCCCAAGGCACTCTCTCCATGGGTCCAGAAAGTACTCGATCGTGTCGAGACAGTCATCGAAATAGGCGGGATCGCCGATGCCGCAAAAAATCCGCAATCTCCCTGCGAGCAGGACAAACTGGAGAACATCGCGGAGCGCAACGTCTCACTCGCCAGAGGCTGGATCACGGCGACAACCCATCTGGCGCAGGAAGCCGAGTTCCTGCGGGAGCGGACGGTCTGCGCGCAGAGTGACCGCATGCTTCTCCTACAGAAGCTTCAGCAAGTGATGGACAAGATGACCGAGGCAACGAAGACATGTGATGCGAGTCAGGCCACCGTGCTCGACGAGACGTTCCAGTTCCTCACGAGGGCGTACCTCTCGTTCCTGCAGGGTTCCATGGATCCGACGTACAAGGATGATCTCTTGCGCCAGCGTTACGATTTCGATACGGAAGAAGATCCCGATCCCGCCGCTCCGCTCTGTCCGTTCACGACGGATTACGGTCCGCATACCATCGGGTTTTTGGCGCCGAGACCGGATACGTCGCCTGAAGATCGCGATGCCATCACCGGCTTCCGGAGCTACGGCTGTGACAAGACGGTATTGGAACGATTGCCTTCCTCCATGCAGGCAGAAGCGGAGCCACTCATCCAGTTCATGGATTCCGAGTCGACCATCGCTCGTCCGATCTTCAAAAATATCCAGGATGCGCTCAGGAGCCTGGATGCACTCGCAACGGTTCTGTCCGGAGGCAGCGCCTCGTCCGGCGGGGGGACATCTTCAGTGTCGACTCCTCCGCCTCATCGTTCAGTTTCCGGATGTCTGACTCCCGAGGTTTCGACGAAAGATTCCGCGACGTTTGCCGAGGACATCGAAGCCCTGCTCGCTGCCTATCCCGGGTACTTCGATCCCGCCAATCAGAAGCCGGCGACGGGTCTCACGCCTTCGCTTTTTGCGGCTCTGCCGGCTGGTGCGCTCTTCCTGCCGTCCTTCGATTTCTTCACCAGCACCGCCAATCCAGTCATACTGCTTCGGAGGTTCGTCGCGAAGGAATTTGCCTCCGGTGCCGATCGTCCGTTGCCGCAGTTCCTCTTCCAGAAGGAAACCGGAGATATGATTCCCATGTCGTTGGTTGGTGAGATGAGTGCGCCTGCCGCTCTCCGGAGCGCCGGTGCCGACAGTCAGGTGATGTCCGGTCTTCTGGAAGCCGGCAGCCGTGATGCGCTGGAGCGGATGGATGACCTCTCACTGCCCCTCAAAAACGCAGTCTCGTCACTCACGGATACGGTCGAGAACTTCCTGCCGAAGACCTACATCCCCGACGTCGCCTACTTCATGGCGCGGTCGTGCGTTGATGGTCCGTGCCAGAAGACGCTGGAATCGGTCCTGCAGCGCTCGCTCAATCCGTACTGTCACCCCTACGTCTCCGGACGGTACCGCGATCAGGATTCGCTCAAGCGTTGCTTCTGTGATCCAAGCATCCAGAGTTCATGGTCTGACTTCGATAAGTACTGCTCCGGGGACTATAAGAAGGATGAATACAGCCAGAAGCAGCCGACACTGATTCCGGCGTGCCAGGCGGGAGGGGAATAGGGAAGATAGCTTTGAAAAGAATATGTCGGCTGATACAGTGAAGTTATGCCAAGACATACGATTATTGGCGTTATGGGAGGCGGCGAACAGGCAAGTAAGGATGATATAAAGATGGCCTTTGAGTTGGGAAAGCTGATTGCACAGGAGAGCTGGGTTCTGTTGAGTGGTGGGCGAAACGCAGGGGTCATGGACAGCGTGAATAAAGGTGCAAAGGCGGCTGGCGGTCTGACGGTGGGCATCATGCCGACGAAGGATGAAAGGATGATTTCTGATGCTGTCGATATTCCCATCATCACGGACATGGGAAGCGCTCGGAACAGTATCAACGTCCTGTCGTGCGCCGTTGTCATCGCCTGTGGCGTCGGTGGCGCAGGGACGGCATCGGAGGTCGCACTCGCTCTCAAAGCGAAGAAGCGAGTGATTCTTCTCCGTGATACCAAGGAGAGTCAGATGTTCTTTAGGAAGATCGGTGGCAATCTCCTGCACACTGTCGAAACGCCGGAACACGCCATCGCTCTCGTCAAAGAACTTCTGAAACAGCAATGAAGAAATCTACTTGGTCACTGATCCTCGTCGGCTCGATGGCGGCATGGGCGAGTTTCTACCCGTTCGCAACCCTTATTCAGGGAACCATTGATCCGTTCCTCCTCGCATTCCTGCGCTTCTTCTTTGCGATGCTAGCGATTATTCCAGTCATGATCGTTCGTCACAGCTTCATTCTGCCTCCGAAGAAAGAATGGCTACCATTGATCGTTGTTTCATTTTTTGCCATTGCTCCAACGGCGATCACGGTCATCGGCATCAAGTACTCCAACAGCATCGTCGGCGCGATTCTCGTCAATACGAACTCGCTTTTTGTAGCTTTCCTCGCACCATTCCTGATTGCGGAGCGTATGACCAAGGGGAAGCTTGTCGCCCTCGTCATCGGATTTGTTGGCATGGCTTTCTCGGTACTCAACGGTCATAGCCTCACGGCACTGGTGAGATCGGACTACTTCGTTGGCTCGATGTTCTTACTCGCTTCCTCCATTTTGAGCGCTCTCTACGGAATGTATGCGAAGAAATACGTTCGCCAGTACGGCGGTTTGTATGTGACATTCTTAACCGTAGCAATCGGCTCCGCATTGCTGGCGATCTTCTTGCTATTCCACGGTGGTTTCGAGGCATTGCCCTCGCTCCCTCCCAAGACGATTTTCTTTTCGCTCCTCATCGGTGTGGTGGCAACCGCAGCCCCGTATGTTCTGTGGAGTAGCAGCCTTAAACATCTCAATGTGAACATTGCCACTTCTTTCAAATTGCTCATCCCCGTTTTTGCGACACTCTATTCGCTCATTTTTTTGCGAGAGACGTTTACTGTGTGGATGTTTGCAGGACTGGTATTGACCAGCGTAGGGATTTTTCTTGTTCAGCGCGAGGGGAGAAAGGAAGTTATTCCAACAGCTTGATTCTCTTGACCCCCTCTTTCCCTTCCTCTACTCTGTACCGCTGTAACGGTACATCATTACTTTTCCATGTCCTCCTTTACCTCCATCATCCTCCGGCCCGAACACTGTGATCCGCTGTTCCTGCTCCGGGAACTGGGCAAAGATCATACGTTCGTTGCATTACTGGAATCGGCGGACAGGGCGCATGCAACAAATGATTTTTCATTTCTTGCTCTCGGCGCGAGGGATGTGATCGAAGTCAGGAACGGCACCATGAACCGAACTGTAGAGACGCCCCGCGGGGGCGTCTCAAAGGGAAAAAATATGACAGGCGTCTCAAAGGAAAAAAATATAAATGGCGTCTCTGGAAAAAATACAAAAGGCGTCTTAGGAAAAAATATGCCAGATATCTCTGTGGCAATGAATGCAAAGACGCCCCGGCGGGGCGTCTCTACGACTGTCCGCGATCCTCTCGTTCCATTCGAAGGTATCATCGGACAAGGAGGTGACGGAGAGCGCTTACAGATGGGCTATCTCGGATTCTTGAGTTACGAGGCAGCGGGGACATTTGAACCTATTGATCTTCCACGGGCCGATGTACCAGATGGGCTCTTCTTCCTCCCGGAGGTCGTCGTTCGCATGGATCATCGCAAGCGTGAAGTAACGATCATTGCGCATGCCGATGGCACCATCGACATTGAATCAATCAAAGCCACGATCCTCCGCTCGCCGTTCTTCGACGATTCTGTCTCAAAATCGTTGCCTCCGGCTCCATTGCCATCACTTCAGGACATCGAGCCGTACCGGCAAACCTCGCGTGAGGCATTCTGCAAGAAAGTTCGATCGGCGCAGGAGCAGATTCTTGCAGGCGAAGCATTTCAGATTGTCCTAAGTCAGGAACTTTCGCTTCCAAGGTCGACAGATCCGCTGACGACGTACGCCAATCTGCGCAGGATCAACCCGTCGCCGTACATGTACTACTTCCGTTCTCCGGATATCAGCATCGTCGGTGCGTCGCCGGAGACACTGCTGCGGGTGGAAGGACGACAAATGTTGTATCGACCGATTGCCGGGACCAGAAAGCGAGTAGGAGATCCGCTCCTGGATAGAAAAATGGAGGAAGAGTTGCTTGCTGATCAGAAAGAGCGATGTGAGCACCAGATGCTCGTGGATCTGGGTAGGA
>CAINWJ010000127.1 GCA_903854455.1 Candidatus Peribacteria bacterium
CCAGCTTGCCGAAGGTCTCACCATTGGAATGCGGGGAATTCCGGTGCCAGAACTTCACGGTTTCCTGTGCCAGTGACAGCAGTTCCTCCAGTTGATCGACGTTCGTGTGATGTTCCCGCCACGAGATGTGATCCGTATCCAGTATCTTGAGGAGCGACAGCAGCCGGTCGAAGGTTCGTTCAACGGATTCCAGGAGAAGCCCCTCGCGCCGCTCGTCGATGATGTAGAGCTTGCGTTCGGTATCGTAGAACTTCGGGATTTCCTCCAGGAATACCTGTGCCTGGCGGTACGCGGTTGTGAGATTTTCGATGGACACCGGCTTGAGTGTTCCTGATGACTGCGCTTCTTCGGTCAGCTGGTCTAAGTCTTTCCTGACGATGAAGAATCCTTCCCGCGTCGCATTGAAGATTTCGTCGAACGTCATCTGGTGCATCTGGTACAGCGCGGCTTCCTGTCGTTCCGAGATCGGTTTGGAGACGAGCACTGCGAAGATGAAGAGAGATGAGATCGCCTGGAAGCCGACCAGGAGTTTCGAGAATCCATGTGGTGCGATGTCCCCGTACCCGACCGTCGTTGCCGTGACAGTAGAGAAGTACATTGCTTCGAGTAGCCGCAGGAACGGATGGCCATGCGGCAGTGACGGGCCATGTGACGGTATGAATGTTGCCAACAGGAAGTAGATAGCACCGAAGACGAGGAGCATTCCGATATACAGGATCGCCAGCTGACCATACGACATCATCGTGATGCTGTTCACGATGCCGTGAAATCCCATGCGCTTTCTCGGAAGTTTTTGACTCATGATTTTGGTGGAGGAGGTGGTGTTGCTGAAGTAGATGATGTCGGTGATGGAGTGGCAGTAGCCGGCTTGGCTGGAGTTGCCTCAGCAGGTTTCGTTGTCTTGGCAGTGACCGAAGAACTCTTCGAGGAATCAGTCTTGTAGAAGCCACTACCCTTGAAGTGCACCATCGGTGGTTTGATGATCTTGCGCGTCGGTCCATTGCACGATGGACATGTCGGCGTGTTTTTGGATCCCATCGGCAGCACCTGCTCGGATGAGACATCGCATCGGTCGCAGTGGAATGTGTAGGTGGGCATGTGACGATGTTGATTGTAGTGTTGAGGGAGGAGCAGGAGAAGAGAGTTCTGATGGGTTTGGTAGCTCGCCCTGAGCGAAGCCGAAGGGTTTACTGGTTTGGTAGTTTGGTAGTTTTTGATTGGGGAGCGGGTTTCCTACCCGCGGCACAATAACAATTGTTTCTTCAGCGCAGGACTTGTCCTGAGAATCGAAGGATTCTTCCTGCGATGCGCCAGTCATTGCCCTAGGATCGGCGGTTTCTTTCCTGTTACAACTATCTTGAGCCCCATTCCCATCAATGCGACCGTGAGGAGTGGTGGGGCGATGGCGCCCAGAAATCCGGCGATGCCTCCTACAGCTCCACGGACAAATTGCTCAGGAGGCATGATTTTCTTGCCCAGTTCCAATGCTTTTCCTGTGACACTCGACAATGCCGGTGCAGCTTCTTTGACCATGTTCATGGGTATGGATTTGTATGTATATTATAACATAATTCAATCTATTACGCCAATCTTACGTAACCCGTAACGGGCAGCGCCAACGATGGCGATGGCTCCGAGTCCGATGAGTGCGCCATGCACGATCATCGATTGTGTGATGGGCGCTGCAGGGAGAGCATGCCGGAGAGTGGGAGTGTGGCTGATCATAGGGAATTCGTATCTTATGTCTCTTAGACGCACCAAAGCGAGGATTATGTCGGGAATTGTCTACAGCCTTGATTCAAAGGATTAAAGGATTGCCATGATTATTGAATCGGGACCGCAGCAAGAATCAAATTAATCCTGTAATCAAGAAAATCAAGGTTCGAGACAGTGGGCGATGTGCGAAGGCTCCGGGGCACTATGATCCGGTGCTAAAACTGCCAGCTACCAGCTTCTTCAGAGGTCTTTCCGTACATTTTCAATTTTCAATTTTC
>CAINWJ010000128.1 GCA_903854455.1 Candidatus Peribacteria bacterium
ATCTCCAATATCATCAGTGACCGCATCACTTCCCTGTTCGCGCTCTCGGTCTTCCTGCCCATTTTCAGCATGCTCATCGCGCTACTGGTACAGGGAAAAATCGCCAGACGATGGTGGCTGATTGTCATGAGCTTCCTTACAGCTATCGGATGCCTTTATGTCGCGGCATTGCTCTTCGTGCCACTGGCGATGAGACTGGCACCATTCACTCAAGCCTACGAATACCAGCCCATGCCCAATATTCTGGGATTCATGCTCTTGGGATGGATGATGGTCTGGGTGTTATTACCGATGGTATGGGTGATTCATGGTGGACGATACTGGGTTCGAACCAGTGACCTTGCGAATGTGAATCGCACGCTCTAACCAGCTGAGCTAATCGTCCTGAAACCGAGCGAGGAATGAAAGAACCAGCTGCCTGCCCCGCGAAGCCCTCTCAAAAGCGATCGATCCAGATGGCAGGCAAAGAACAGTGTAACAGCGGGCGAAGTGGGGAGCTAATCGTCCAATCCATTGGAAATAATACTATGTTTTTGATTCTTCCGCACCTATCGCCCGAAATTCAAAAAGTCTATACAATCCGCTCGAAATGACGAACCGAGTCTCCATCAAAATCGTCGGCGCGTCCGGACAGGGAATCGATTCCATGGGTGAGGTAGTGGCCAAGACCCTCAAGCGCAGCGGCTACTGCGTGTTCGGCTACCGCGAATACCCGTCACTCATCAAGGGAGGTCATGCCAGCTACCAGCTGGACGTTGCCAACGAATACATCGGCAGCTCGGAGACGAAGGTGCATCTGGTGCTGGCGCTCAATCATCACGGCATTGTCCATAATCTGAAAGATCTGAAGTCCGGCGGGATCCTCATCCACTCGACTGCCGGATGGAAGATGGACAAGGCATCTGAAGAACTGATTGCGAAAGAGAGCATCAAAGTCATCTGCCTGCCGATCGAAGAGATTCTCCGCAAGCTCAAGGCGAAATCAATCCTCGCCAACGTCATCCAGACGTCGTTCGTGTGGGCCATCCTGGGACAGAGCCAGGCGATGCTTGAGGAAACGGTGTGCGCACGGTTTGCCAAGAAGAAGGATCTGCTGGAGCTCAACGTAAAATGTATCGGAGAGGGATTTGCACTGAAATCTGCACATGCTGATCTGTCCATCGCGATGCCGAAGCCAGATCCGAAGCGCTGGAAGGATTGCCTGCTGCTGACGGGAAGCAAGGCGATGGGCATGGGAGCCATCGCCGCTGGCATGCGCGTCTACGTCGGCTACCCCATGACCCCGAGCAGTCCCCTCCTCACGTACATTGCCGCAACACAGAACCATACCGGAGTTGCCGTGAAGCAGGCCGAAGACGAGATCACAGCGGCACAGATGGCAGCGGGAGCGATGCTCGCCGGAACACGTGCCATGACCGGGACCTCCGGCGGCGGCTTCGACCTGATGGGTGAGACCGTGTCACTCAATGCACTCATTGAAAATCCTTCCGTCTACGTGCTGGCACAACGCCCCGGACCCGCTACAGGCTTACCGACCTGGACCGGCCAGGGAGACCTTCACATGGCGGTCGGCATGGCGCACGGTGAGTTCCCGCGATGCGTGATCGCCGTTTCGGGAAGCGACGACTCGTTCCACCTGATGGATGAGGCATTCAACATCGCAGAAGAGTATCAAATCCCGGTGATCGTCATGACCGACAAGCAGATCGCCGAGGCGCTGTACACGCAGGAGCCGTACGATATGAAATCCATCGAGATCAAACGCGGCAAGCTCATCACTGATCCCAAGGAACTGGGAAAGCTCAAGTCCACCGACCGCTACGATCCGAACGCGACGGATGGCATCTCTCCGCGCTGGTTGCCGGGAAGCCAGGCGGCAACCTTCTGCTCGCAGGGCGATGAACATAACGGCGAAGGCGGCGATGATGAATCAGGTGAAAACGCAATCGCGCAGATGCAGAAGCGGATGAGGAAGGGCGAGGCGCTGCTCAAGGCATTGCCTGAACCGGAGCTTTGGAAAATTGAAAATGGAAAATTGAAAATGGAAAATGATGACGATAACGTAGATGTTCTTCTGATCGGATGGGGTAGTACAAAACCAGTCATTCTTGATGTGCTCAAGGGCTTATCGCTGAACGCTGATCGCTTACCGCTTTCTATCGGCTACTTGCACTTCTCCCACGTCTGGCCGCTCAAAACAACCCGCTTCGAGAAACTGGCGAAGAAAGCGAAGAAAATCATTGCCGTCGAAGGAAACTTCCAAGGTCAGCTCGCGATGCTCCTGCGTCAGCAAACCGGCATCGAAATCAAAGACAAGATTCTCAAGTACGACGGCCGCCCGTTCTTCGTCGATGAGCTTGCGAAAGCGATCAGCGACAAATTGCAAATGACAAGTTGATTATCTCATCCTCTGGTTCTTCTGGTTCCTCTGAATCTTCTGTTTCCTCTCTCAATGCCCATTCCTCTCGAAACAACCGGCCCAACGATGAAAGACTACTGGAGCCCCGTCATGTGCACGTGGTGCGACGGCTGCGGCGACTACGGCATCCTGACTGCGGTGAAGCAGGCCTTAGTCGAGCTCAAGATCGCACCGTGGCAGACGCTCCTCTGCTACGACGTCGGCTGTCACGGCAACGGTTCAGACAAGCTCTCCGGCTACCGCTTCCACGGACTGCACGGTCGCGTCATCCCCTTCGCCGCCGGTGTGAAAATGGCCAACCCCACACTCCCGGTGATCGCCTTCGGTGGCGACGGCGCGACGTTCTCCGAAGGGGTTGGACACATCGTCCACGCCGTGCGTAGCCATTATCCGATGGTCTTCGTCCTGCATAACAATGCGAACTACGGACTAACGACAGGTCAGGCGAGTTCACTCACACCGCAGAACCAGCCGATGAACTCTGCGCCGAATGGCATGCCGGAGGCGACGATCAACTCGATGGACTTCATTTTCTCACTGGAACCGACCTTCGTCGCCCGCGGCTTCTCCGGCGATATCAAGCACATGACGTACATCCTGAAGGAAGCGATTAAGCACCGCGGCTTCGCCTTCGTCGACATGCTGCAAGCGTGTCCAACCTACAACAAGTTCGCCACCCACAAGATGCTGCTCGAGAAATGCTACCGCGTGGAGGATGAGAAGTACGATCCGTCTGACCCGGTGAAAGCCCGGAAATTGGCAATGGATACCGAGAAGCGCATCGCGACCGGCATCCTCTTCCGACGTGAAGATATCCCCAACTTCAACGAGAGATTAGTGCCAAGGCAAGGCAAGAAGACGCGACCGGTGGATGAGGTGGAGAAGTTTGATGTGAGTGAGATGATGAAGGAGTTCAGGTAATTACCGAAACAGCGGTTCAATAACCGCTGCGATTCTTTTCATTGAGACATTCACTCTTCCTTCTCTGAAGATTCAAATCCTCCAAGATACTTCTGCCAGGCCGTTTCCCCTTCGCGCACAAGCAAGAACAACAACGATCTTGTTGCTGGCGCAAGCCGCTCCCCGAGAATTGTCTGCAATTCAAGAATGCCACTGCGGATCCACGGCGTGATGAGGTGGCCGGGGAGCAGCGTGTCGCCGAGGGAGAGCGCCTCCTGCGACGACTGCGGATCGAGAATAGCCTCGGCGGCAGCTTGCGGATCTGGCATTTCCCCGTTCCGGCGCTGACGCCCCACCCGGTGGACTGCGGAAATGAGACGTTGCGCTGTGAGAACGTTCTCCCGCGTCAGTTGCTGACCGTCAGGCAAGTGGAGGAGGGGCTTAAGCGCATCGCACCACTCGTCGGTTTGATCCCGGAGTCGAGGCGGGAGTAGTGTTTCATCGGCTGGAGCCGGAATGACCGAAGGCGACTCATTGCTGGGAACCGCCGGCTCGGCTGCCTCCTGCGTCTTCACACGCTCGGATTCACTGCGGATCTGGTCGAGACCCGCTACACCTCCGCCCGTCGACTCGACCGGCTTCATGAAGAGCTTCCCGTCGGCGTCCATGAACGGAACGAGAACCCATGCATGGAGGTCATTCGTCGTGATCTTTGTATCCGATGGACAGAATCCGGTCGCGAAAAACGCCGGAACGCCGATGCTGCGGAGCGCATTGACCAACACCGTCGACAGTTGCCCGCAGACGCCGCGACCCAACACCTCCTCGTGCTCCTCCCGCAGGGAGTGAATGAAGGCGAGATACTCGTTCCGATTTGTGGCATCGAAGGGCATTTTCTTGAGCAGTTCGCGGTACTTCTCGCGGTACTCCGGATGGTTCACGATGAAGTGATATTCATAATATTGATGGACGAGGGACGCCACCTCGGCGACAACCCGACCGAGAGGCGTGTGCTCAAGGTCAATCACAGCGAGACGTTGCCGGATTGCCGAAGGCAGATCCTCGCTGGAACTCAGCGACCCCATATCCTGCAGGAGAGACGAGGGAATCGTCTCGCGAATTTCCGCGAGCGTCTGCGAACCGGGAGCTCTATCCTCCCCGATGGAGTACTGCACTCCCATCGTTACAGGCACCGCCGTCTCGATTCTCTTCGTCCAGTGACCGGCCCAGCGCAGCGTCGCGGATTCGGGCAGATCGACGCTCTCAATCTGCCCCGAGAGGGAGAGTGGAACAACCGCTCCATGGGCGGCGCGCAGCGTCAGCGTGACGGATTCGCCTCCCTCAACCGTTCGGTGGAGGAGCGGACGGGAATCGATGTGCTGCCCGCGCTCGATCGGCAGATGTGCAAGCCACCACTCGTCAAAGCCGCCGCTGATTTTGGTGAGGATGTAGCGCGCGTCTCCCGTGAGAGGTTTCGACAGGGTACCCAATTCCTTCGGATTCTCGCTGAGCATACCGGCGTACGGCAAATCCGGACTGTCGGCATCTCCCATCCCGCCGGCTTGCGGGTTGTCGATGTTCCAGAGGAGTTGATCACGCATCTCTTCCATGGTGAGTTGCCGCTCGCGATCCTCTTTCGCTTCCTGTTCTCCATTCCCCTCACCGCTGCCGACGTCACCGGTCGCGGAGTGATTCCCCTGTCTCGCCGGATACTCCTGATCACGCACGATGCGGATCAGTCCGTCAGCGAATACCTCGGGCTGGATGAGCGGCACGTTCCTCGGAGACCAGACGACGCCGCTCTGCGCCTCCATATCCAGCGCACGGGCAACGGGCAACGGCACGAACTTGTCCCCACGCTCCCAGCGATCGACCGCGTGCTGCAGAACGGGGCGGGCATACACGATGTCCGCGTAGCAGAGCCGCAGCAGCGGACGGGAGACGTTGTCCCGCTCGAAGTATGACTCCGAAGAATCGCAGAGACAGACGGAAAGTGCATGACGGAAATCCTGATCCTCCAGACACTGATGAAATTGGGTCACCGCTTCCTTCGCATCGTAGGAAGCCAACTCATTCAGGCAGTCGAGCAGCTGGGACAGGACGTGCCTCGGCTGTCGGCCGTGCGATTCCCGGAGCGCAAGCGTCATCGGCTCGATCACCTGCCGCCGGATCAGTTCCGTGAAGCGCGGAATGTCCTTCCGGTACGCCGCCTGCCCGATGTGACCGTCACCGATCAGGAATGCGGCACGTTCCACGAGAGGCACCTCGTGCAAACCCTCGAGCAGCCGCCAGCATGCAGCGTCCTCATGCGGGACATTCCGGAGCCACGTGTCGAGGAAGTGTGCATTCTCCGAAGTTCTGATGCCGGAGACGAGCGCGTACGCCTGATCGAGAGGAATCTTCGGCTTGGAAGAGAGCACCGCCACCAGCGGCGCAAACTCGTTCTCAAGCCAATACTGTTCTCTGTGTGTCTTTCCGCTCTTGGACGAACCACTGAAGAAGTATCCCTGTGTATCCGACTGTTTCGCCACTTCTTCCCTGAGGAACGTGAGCAGTTCCGACACAAGCTTGTCGACGTCGCGAACATCGAGCAATGACCGGAATCTCCGCTGTCTCAACCAGGCCGCAGTGCCGCGGATAAGCACAGGGTCACGGATGTACTCCTGCACAGCCTGAACGTCATTCGGAACTGCTTCACCCTGTGCTGGGAAAGAGGATGCCACGAGGCGGAGATCGCCCTTGGTTGCCAGATAGTTGTTCAAGCGTTCGCGAGCATCGCCGGAATCGGATGATTCAAGGAGGAATTGCCACGATGCTCGAAGTCGTCGAGAGATGGCGAGGTCTTTGCGAGAAAATTGCTCTGCAAGGAAGTCGATAACATCGTCCGGAATATCTTCACGAGGGCAGAGCTCAATCGTCGCCAGAATGCGCTCGAGGAGCTCTATTGTCGTTTGGGCACTCTGGAGCATGGTTGGGTTGTCTGAACTCCTCCGGAAATTCATGAGGTCAAGCCATTCGATTTCATTCACCTCCTTGTCGGCATTGGGGCCGTCAACCAGAGCATTAGGATGGTCGCGCATGAAACGGGCAATGCCGATGGCAAGCGGGGCGCTTGCGAAGGGCTCACGTACATTCGAATGTCTGCCGGAAGAAGACAATCGAGGAAGCGGATGCGGCACCACCGGCGGACGGGGGGCGATATCCCGTTCCTCTTGGACTGCATCAGGATCCAGATCATCGAGCGGATCGAATCTGCGGCGACGGGCGGGACGCGGAACCTTGGGAAGGGACTGCTGTTCGACCGCAAGTCGCTCTCTATGAGCAAGTTCAGCAACCACTTGTTCCGGATTCAGGAGAGCCAACACATCCTCGGTTTCGTCTTTGAAAGGTTCCGGCGTGTACCAGCTGAGCCGCTGGCGAAGTTTCAGCCTGTCTTCTATCGAGACATACTCAAGAAACTGATGCAGAGCGTCGACTGCGAGACCCGCCCGACCATCGCCATGGCAACGTTCGAGCCACTGAACACCATGATCAAAGTTGTCTTCGAGTTCCCCGACAAGTGCAGCCTTCTGGAGCTTCGTCTGGTGCTTCAGCTCTCCCTGCGTCGCTTCGAACAACACACGTTCACGCAGCAGGGACACTTGCGCAGCGGGAAATCGGTGGAGCGATCCGATGGTGATGCCGGTTTGGATCTCAGAAACTTCGTCGACATGGACATTGTTGAAAGACGGTCCGATGAATCCCCAGAGCCAGTACGTGAGCTCGAGCTTCCGTCTCTCCGACAGCTTGTCCCAGGGAATGTCCGACATGACGTTCGGATCGGTTTCCGCCCAGTCGGCGAAGAATTTCGGAGCGATGTCCGCACCTGCCTCAGTCTTCCCGAGTAGCGCGAGCACGTCCTGCACATTCCTCTCTCCGGTACGGACCCGCTCACGCAGTTCCTCCTTGGAGAGACCGAGCAGTGCGCCTTCCACCTGTGCCCTGACGCCGACGGGAGCATCAGGCGAATGTAGAACATCCGCCAGAAGATCCTGGAAATCCACGGGCCCCGAAGTCATACACCGACGCAATTGTTCACTCGAAGATCCGAGGATTCCGCGATCGTATGACGTGCCAACATCAATCGACGTATCAGGCGTCTCCGCCGGATAAGCATGTTTGCCGTCAGACTGCAGGAATCTACGAAACGTCATGGGTATGTATTTTCTGTATTATTATAACATAAATTTCATTTTTTTGCATCATTCAGACTATCAGAAGAAATTCTTCTTAGAAAGAATAGAGAAACAGCTGATGGATGCGGCTTTCACCCCGCACCTCCGGATGGAACGTCCCGACAAGCACATTCCCCTGCCGCACGAGCACCGGTAATCCTTTGTGCATCGCCAGAACCTCCACACCCTTCCCGACCCGCGTGATCTTCGGTGCGCGGATGAAGGCGACGGGGATTTCGATGAAGGTTGAGCCTGTAGAGACGCCCCATTGGGGCGTCTTTCGTGATTCATTTGCCGAAACACTCGGTTGAATATTCACAGCAACGCTTTGTATTTTTTTCGAGACGCCCGATTTATTATTTGAGCCTGATTGAATATTTTTAAAGACGCGCCCGTGGGGCGTCTCTACATTTCGCATATCAACCCCAATCACCGTCTCGAAACTATCCACCTGCGATCCATACGCATTCCGGTCAATCGTAATATCAATCAGATTCAATGTCTCCGGTGCATTCTTGCCCGTGGCTTCCTTGGCCAAGACAATGGCACCGGCGCAGGTGCCGTAGATCACTAATGATCGCCTTACTTTTTCTGCTGTCTTGATTGTCCTTTTGAAGGATGCCGAAGAAACCGAGGAGTCCGAGGAGTCCGACGAACCTTTCTTACCTACCTTACCTACCTTACCTTCCATACGTTCCGTACCTTCGCCTACCCTCCTTTTAATCTCCTCCCCCACCCCCGTCTCCTCCAAAAACCTCGCAATCACCGTGCTCTCGCCACCGGGAATGATCAACCCGTCAACCTTCGCTAAATCGTCGGTTGATCGGACTTCGATCGCCTCAACATTCAATGATCGAAGCACATACAGATGCTCCGCAAAATCGCCTTGGAAAGCCAGAACCCCGATGGAAATCTTGGACGGAACAACCATTCTACATTCTACATTCTACATTCTACATTTCCCCCGTCTACCACCCCCTCTCCTGCATCTTCGTCCCAAGTGTCCCGATCTCCAGCCCCGGCATCGCCTCGCCAAGACCAGTCGAGATCTCCAGAATCTTCTTCGGATTCTTATAGTGCGTCGTCGCCTGGACGATCGCCGCCGCCATCTTCTTCGGATTCTTGGATTTGAAGATCCCCGAGCCGACGAAGACGCCTTCCGCACCCAGCTCCATCAGCAATGCGGCGTCTGCCGGCGTTGCGATGCCGCCGGCGACGAATGTCACAACCGGCAATCGCTTCGATTTCATCACCTCCTTCACAATGTCCTTGCTTACCCGCTCGGTTTCCATCCACCACTCCAGCATCCCGTTCTCCTCCATTTCCTTGAGTCCTGCGATCTCCTGCTGGATCAATTTCAAATGGCGCACCGCTTCCACGACATTCCCTGTCCCCGCCTCACCCTTCGTCCGGATCATGCTGGCACCTTCCTCGATGCGGCGTAATGCCTCACCCAAATTCGTCGCTCCGCAGACGAACGGCACCTTGAAGCCACGTTTGTCGACGTGGACAAAGGGATCTGCCGGCGTCAGCACTTCGGATTCATCGATGAAATCGACTTTCAATGCTTCCAGAATCCTCGCCTCCGCCGTGTGCCCGATGCGGACTTTCGCCATCACGGGAATCGACACAGCTTTCTGAATCTCCGCGATCATTTTGGGATCACTCATCCGGGCAACACCGCCTTGCGATCGAATATCGGACGGAACACGCTCCAGAGCCATCACAGCACAAGCACCTGCAGCTTCGGCGATCTTGGCCTGATCAGCCGTCACGACGTCCATGATGACGCCGCCCTTCAGCATGCGGGCGAGATCGGAACCGGTGCGGTTGGCAAGTTTCATTTAAAAAGAAGGTGAAGATAGATAATGATCATATTGCATGGTTGCAAATTACATGGCTGACTTTCGATAAGCAACAACCATGCAGCCATGAAACCATGGAACCATGTAGTTCATCAACCACTTACTACCGGAGCAGTATTGCCGCTGAACTCTGCGTCCATGCTCAGCTTGCTTTCTTCGGGCATCATCTGCCCCTGGTACTTGCTCCCCGGCTTCTTGTGATACGGCATTTCGGCAGGTGAGGACATGGTTTCAAAGGCAAGCTGACAAACGCGCATACCGGGATACAGTGCCACCGGCATACGGTTCAAATTGCTGATTTCGAGCGTGATCGTTCCGCAGAAGCCCGGATCGACGAAGCCGGCCGTGGAATGAACGATGATCCCGAGTCGCCCAAGTGAACTTCTGCCCTCTACGCGAACAACCAAATCATCCGGCACCGTGATCTTCTCCTCCGTGACACCGAGAATGAACTCTCCGGGCTGCACGATGAACGGATCACCATTCAGTACCTCGATGACTCGCATGTTCTGGGCAAACGATGACGGATCCTTGGGATCCAGGATGGCATGCTTGCTGTGTTCGTACACTTTGAAGATATTCCCGAGCCGCAGATCCATGCTGCTCGCGTGAATGTGGGACTGGAGATCGGTGCGCTGGGTTTCGATCTTCACCTTGCCGGAAGCGATGGCCGCTCTGATGTCTCTGTCCGATAGAATCATGGGCGCGCAGCGTAACAAGACTTAGGAAGGATGAACAGAGAAATTGTCGGGAATTGCAATGGAAAGTGTGAGAACGGTAACCGAATTGATGTACAATCTGCCGCCCATGGTCGCAGCACTCCATCAGAAAAATCAGGGCTACACAGAAGATGGCATCGATGTGAATGACGAAACAGAGCAAAGTGAGCGTATCAAAGAACAATTGGAGAGACGAAAAGCGAACATGCTGGAATACTGGGGTCGATATCGTGATGTCTGCATACAGACAGGAATGGCTGACACCACGGAATTCCGGGCAACCCAGAAATTCGTAGAAACAACAGAACTTACTGAAGACACGAATGTTCTAGAAAGCATCGTCCACCGGGAAGAATTCTTCGAAAAATATGCGAAGGACGTCATTGAACAGGGTCCGATGCTGCTCAGCACATTCAATCGCCTCCTTCTGTCCGCTGAGCCCTACATGTCTAGGAAAGGCAAAATCGAATGGGAAGGACGTCTTCGCGACAACTCCGTGATGAACTTCCAAGGGAAAAAATACTGGATCGAGTACCAATTCCCCGAGTACATAAAGAGGTGGAAGCAAGTAGCCGAAGAACGAGATCACCTCGTCAAGAATCCTGAACTCAAGCAGGTGGCAGCGAGTAACCAGGAATTCGCAGTGATCCTGGATAGAGACAAATTCCTGGATCTCCACTACAACGAACGTGTCGGACTCTTGGCGAAGGCGAAGGCACTGATGTACGCCATGGAGAAGGGTCGCAAAGAGCTCTACTCCAAAGCCGAGAAGAAGCTGGGGGCTGCGGCATTCATGGGCGCGATGGCAGATCACAAGATCGGCGTGTGGCTGAAGCGGATCTTCAAGAGCAATGCATCAGAAAAGAAGATTAATGAATTCATCAACGGAAGCGGATTCAACTCTCTCACACAGATGATCGATCGGTGGGCGAAGCTCAAGTTCCGCTTCGATATGCTCAAAGATAAGGCGAAGAAGCTGGATCAGGACACCGCTGCACGCGGACTCAACATCATGTCCGAGAATCAGTTCCTGAACATGCATTACGCGCAGCGGCTCCGGTACGTGGAGGAGCTGGATCAGCGGATCAATGGAGCCAAGGACATTAATAATGAACGACCAATCTTCATCCAGATTCGTCACGCCATGGATACGAAGGACTGGGATGATGCGACCAAACTCATTCAGGACGCGAAGCTCATGCAACTCTCAGACAAAGAACGTGAGCGCCTGCGATCAATGGAGCAATTCACCAATCAGTTCAAGCCGAAGGGGAAGAAAGAAAAGAAGGTCGTGAACGGCATGGATCTGATCCAAGTGCGGCAGAGGATCGATACACTCGTCGGGGAGATCGGGGAGCACCATACGGAAATGCAGCCGATGGTGAAACGGCTTCTGAAGGGACGAAAGGCAAATCGTTCAATAAACCAGCTCCGATGGATGGCCTATAACCAACGCTGGACAGAAGGGCATGGATTCTATAATTACGATATCGGCAAGTTTGGCGCCAGCAAGGAACACGAAGAAGCGACGAGAGAACGTGCGTTACGGGGAGAGGATGTCGGTCGTCACAACAACATCGGTCACACCACCGTAGGCCAAAAGTATTTGCGGAAAACTGAAATCGTCCGACACAAAGCGACGTTCGAGCACCTGAATGTCAAGAATGAATCGGCAACAATGGAGATTGCCGAGTGGTGCGAGCATGAACAGAGCCCGAAGGATCTCTACTGGCGGACGCTTTGTTGCCACACCGACGGTGAGCCGAAATCATCAAACTGGCACCAGGACTGGTACAGGAGACTCACGGAACTGCGGTCGCTCACGAGAATTCTCCAGAACGCAGGATTCCAATACGGTGGGGAGGGAATGCCTCTGGTTTCGCTGAATTGAGAAACGTTAGGCGTAGAGGCGTTAGGCGTCTTCTGGAAAATGCTCGCCTATACGACTATCGCCTATACGACTATTCGATCTACAATGCCGCCCTATGCCAACCAAGACACTTGCAGCGCTCATCGCTGCCACCACTCTCCTCTCCGCCTGCGGATACTCTGCGACAAGCATCGATCAGCAGAACCAAAATCCCCTCGTCGCATCGCGCTACGGGGATGAGCTCGCCGATACGATGGCGAACCTGGTGATCCAGAATGATCCGGTCACCAAGGAACCGGGTATGCAGCAGATCATCGAGAAAGAAATCGCACGGGGAAAATCGATCGGCATCAATGCTCGTGAGGCACAAGCACAAGGAACGAAAGGTCAGATCATCGCACTCAAAGAATCGGTGATCGGTAGCGTCTTGCTCCTCTCGGATACGCTGTACTTCTCCTCTGATTTTGAGGTGAATCCGGGTCCCGACCTGCATGTGTACCTCACGACGATCGTCGATCCTCGCGACGACGCATTCCCGGATGCCACCGCTCTCGATCTCGGCACTGTCCAATCATCGTACGGAGCCCAGCAGTACCAAGTTGCAAGTAGCATCGATCCAGTGAAGATGCGGACATTGGTGGTGTTCGATAAGACGCTCAAGAGGATCTATGGGTTTGCGCAGCTGAGCAAATAGGGATTGGAATACTGGAGATTAGAATACTGGGAAGAACTTCCTGTACTTATTTGTCTTCCTAATATTCTAGTCCCTATTATTCCGATCCCTAGAGCGGTGCCTGCTTAATCTGCAGCAACGCCGCCTCGATCGCGGCACTGACACCGGCATATGAAGCATCTGTGACTTTCACGCCGTTCACGAAGTACGTCGGAGTTTGGTCGATGCCGATCTTCTCACCTGCGGCGAAATCCGCGAGAACGACATCCTTCTTGATCCCGGAACTGAGACAACGATCGAACAGCGACGCATCCAAACCTAGCACTGTTGCCAACTCCCGAAGTGCCGCACTGCTCAAACTATCCTGACGTTCGTACGCGAGATCTAGATACTGCCAGAACTTACCCTGATCCGCAGCGCACTCCAGTGCCTGTGCTGCCTCAATGGCATACTCATGCTGCGTCAGAGGAAAATGCTTGAACTCCAGCCGGATGCTGCTGCCGTACTTCTGGAGCATCGGCTTCGTGATAAGCGAATTCGCGGTCTTGCAAGCGGGACACTGCAGATCGGCAAACTCCTGAACGAGTACCCCTGCATTCGCAGATCCCAGAGGCAAGCGGGATGAAACGGCACTCAGACCAGTCGTATCTACGCCACAGGCAACGAATGCAATGGAGGCAATGACGGCAATCGTGGAGATTCTGCGCATGCAAAAAGTGGGAACAAGCTGATTCTACCCTAATTCTACATTATACATTCTACATTTTACATTTTTCATTCCCCTCTCCACCTCCTCCCGGTCTATAATCGAAATCCAAAGACTATGACGCTGTATCTCACCTACCGGCCCCAGAGCTTCGCCGATGTCGTCGGACAGGATCACATCGTCACAACACTCGAACGTTCCATTGATCGCGACCGGATCTCGCATGCCTACCTGTTCTGCGGCACGCGCGGCACCGGCAAGACGTCCGTCGCACGCATCCTTGCCAAGACGATCCTCCTTGCCGGCATCACGGATGAGACGCTGCGTGCGCAATGTACGAAAGCCATCGAAGAAGGCTCGTTCGTGGACCTGATCGAGATCGACGGAGCCAGTAACCGCAAGATCGACGATGTCCGTGACCTGATCGAGAAGATCAACTTCACGCCGAGTATCTCCAAAGCCAAGGTCTACATCATCGACGAGGTGCACATGTTGACCAAGGAAGCGTTCAATGCACTGCTCAAGACTCTGGAAGAGCCGCCTCCGTACGCCTATTTCATCCTTGCCACGACCGAACTACACAAGGTGCCGGATACCATCCAATCGCGCTGTCAGCGCTTCCTCTTCCGCAAGGTCAAGGATGACGACATCATCCGCCGGCTCCAGTACATCGCCGATCGGGAGCGGATCACGGTGGAGCGTGATGCACTGCGTGCCATCGCACGACATGCGCAGGGAAGTTTCCGCGACGGCATCGCACTGCTGGACCAACTCCGGTCACTCGAGAAGATCTCACTGGCGGATGTCACCGACAGGATCGGCAAGACGTCGGCAGGATTCATCGATGACCTGCTGCAGAGTCTGTCGGAACAGAAAGGTGAACGCATCATCGAAACCATTCGACAGATCGAGGAAGCAAATGTGCCGGTGGATACCGTCGCCGCGGATCTCTTGGGTATCGCCAGGGAGACACTACACGAAGCAGTGGAAAAGAATCAGCCAACATCGGGTGCGCTCAGGACAATCGATACATTGCTCCAAGCACTTCGTGATATGCGCTCCTCCCCTCTTCCCGGCCTGGTACTGGAATCTGCGTTGCTCTCCTTGTGCTCGGAGGAAACCGGAGCACCAGCGGCACCCGTCAAACTTCGTGCTGCCCCTGAAAAAGAACACAAGATTCCGGCTCCCTCGCCTGCGGCACCATCACCCGTGCAGACGAAGAATGAGGCACCTGCATCATCCGCCATCATCGAAGCAGAAGACCTGACCACCGCCTCGGTTGCGAAACATTGGGAAGCGATTCTCAAGATCGTGACGCCGCCATCGGTACGCATGAGCCTGAAGGATGCAACGGTCAGCAGCATCGACGGCAACACGATCACGCTGACCTTCGGTTCGGCGTTTCATCAGGGGAAAGTAGCGGATACGAAGGCGAGTCGAGCCATCGAGGAAGCATTCCTGTCGATCTTCAAGCGACCCGTGCGCATTCAGTGTGTCACGGAGCAGGCAGCCACCCCCAAAGTGGCGGGACCCGACACCGATTTAGCCGCAGCAGCTCAAGAAGTATTCGGTGGGTTCTAAGAAAAAATTTAGCCACTGAGTGTTTTGATGCTTCACTGGACATCGCTTTCTATGCATGCCGAGAATAAAAACACTGTACGACAACTGACGAAGCAGAGGATCGATGCCATGACTGATGGTGAACGACGCTTTGAAAGCGTCACAATCTGCGATCGCCTTTGGTCGAAAGTGACAGGAGCCCATGACCTCTGCATCGCGATCTTCATGCCACTCAACACCGAACCGAACATCGTTCCGTTCATCGAGAAATGTCTGGAAGAAAAAATCACCATCTGTGCACCGGTCTGGGAATATCCCGGTCTGACGTTCCGGATCATTCAATCAGTACATGATTTGGCAGAGAATCCTCACACGAAAATCGCCGAACCGACGGAACGGTCTCCCCTGATCGATCCCAAGATGATCTCGCATGCACTCGTTCCAGGTCGCGCATTCACGCAGATTGGACAACGACTCGGCAGAGGCGGCGGTGCCTATGACCGGTGGATCAGTCTCCAACGGACGATCAATCTGTCGACGAGATTCATCGGCGTGTGCTTCCGGTGCCAGATCGTCGATGAATTGCCGATGGAAGAGCATGACGAGAAAATGGATGAGGTGGTGACGGGGTGAAGAGAGGAAACCAAAGATTTCAAAGAAACCAAGGAAACCAACGAACAAATCCTTGGACTCTTTGGTTTCGTTGGTTTCCCTCCCTTCACTTTGAACAATTCCCTCCCGCTCCATTTTCCTCTATCCTCCACCCATGCCCACCTACACCTCCCTCCAGAAAGAAGATCCAGCCGTTTTTGCCGCACTCATGGGTGAGATCAAACGTCAGAAGGAGGGTGTCGAACTCATCGCATCCGAGAACTACATCTTCCCGGCCGTCATGGAAGCCATGGCAACGGTGTTCAATAACAAGTATTCAGAAGGGTACCCCGGCAAACGGTACTACGGAGGTCAGGAATTTACGGATCAGGTGGAAACATTGGCGATCGAACGGGCAAAGAAGCTCTTCAACGCAGGACACGCCAACGTTCAGCCACATGCAGGTGCACCTGCAAACGTCGCCTTGTACTTCGCACTTCTGGAACCGGGTGACACGGTGATGGGAATGGACTTGAGTCACGGCGGTCACCTCACTCACGGTCATCCCGTGACGTACATCACGAAAATATTCAAATTCGTCCGCTACAAGATGAAAGATGTGGAAACGGGCGAGATCGACTACGATGAAATGCTCGCCGTTGCCAGGAAAGAGAAGCCGAAGATCCTGCTCGGAGGATTCTCCGCGTTCCCGCGTGAACTCGATTACGCCAAAATGAAAGCCATCGCACAGGAAGTGGGCGCCATCACGGTAATGGATATGGCACACATCGCTGGTCTGATCGCCGGGAAACAGCTCCAGAATCCGTTCGATCACGGGTTCGATGTGATTACCACGACAACGCACAAAACACTGCGCGGACCGCGCGGCGGCATGATCCTCACGCGGGATCCGGAACTCGGTAAGAAGATCGATAAATCCGTCTTCCCCGGTTTCCAGGGAGGACCCATCATGCAGATGGTAGCTGCCAAGGCTGTCGCATTCGGCGAGGCCCTGAAGCCGGAATTCAAGGAGTACGCCGCACAAATTATCCGTAACAGCAAGCACCTGGCTTCATTCTTCATGGAGCACGGCGTGAAGCTGGTAACCAACGGCACCGACAACCACATGATGCTGATCGACTGTGTGAAGTCTTGGAATCTGGGAGGAGGCGAAGTCGAACATCTGCTGGATGCCATCGGCATCACACTGAACAAAAATATGATTGCGAACGACACGCGCAAGCCGATGGATCCCTCCGGTGTTCGCCTGGGCACTCCGGCCATCACGACACGGGGCATGAAGGAGAAGGAAATGGAAATCCTCGGACAGTTCATGCTGAGTGCCATCGAGAAACGTAACGATGAGAAAGCGCTCGTTACATTGGGTGGAAAGGTGAAGGAATTCTGTCTCCAGTTCCCAGTGCCGGGGATCGAATAAATGAAACATCTCCGGGACGCTGCGTCCCGGCTGCGGGGATAATTATTTTTCAAAGATTGCCAACTATTCCTAATCCCTAATTCCCAATTCCTAATCCCTAATCCCTCGTCCCATGCGCCTCACCCTCAAAAGCCTCCGCCACGCACTTCATGGACTGAAGCACGCCGTCTCGACGGAACGGAACATTCGCGGCTTCCTGATCCTGGCGCTCTGTATGATCGTCGTTGCCGCTCTCTTCCGCTTCCAGCTGCCGGAATGGATCATCCTGCTCCTTCTCCTGCTCAGTTTCCTCGTCATTGAACTCATCAACACAGCCATCGAACGTATCACGGACACTATTGATGATGAGCGCAAGCTCGCTCAGGGCGGCCACTTCCACCCCGGCATCAAGTCGGCGAAGGATGTCGCCGCTGCCGCGTCACTGCTCGCACTTCTCATCGTCAGCATCATCATTCTGCTGCTCTTCCTCCCGCACATCCTGGGTCTCTTCTTCGTCCTTCCTCAAGCGTGACCGTCGTCTCTGCCATCATCCTCGGAATCGTCGAAGGCATCACGGAGTTTCTGCCCATTTCTTCGACGGGACATTTGATTCTGGCTGAACGACTCATTGGAATGGATTCATCCGATGTCGTGAAGAGCTTCGATATCGTGATCCAGCTGGGCGCTATCCTGGCCGTTGCCATCCTGTACTGGAAAACACTCCTCCAGAGTCGACGATCGATCCTTCTGATCATCACCGCTTTCATCCCAACCGGCATCATCGGATTTGCGCTGCATGGCTTCGTCCGTTCACTCCTGGGTAGTACGCAGGTCGTCTCCTGGTCTCTGCTCCTCGGCGGTCTCTTCCTCATCATCTTCGAATACCTCCACCGCGAGAGTGCATCAGCAACGGATTCGGTCGATGCAATCACCGTGAAGCAGGCAGTGATCATCGGCATCTTCCAATCCATTGCGATCATTCCGGGTGTATCCCGTGCCGCGGCAACCATCGTCGGCGGTCTGCTCCTGGGACTGAAGCGTAAGACAATCGTGGAATTCTCGTTCCTCCTCGCCATCCCGACGATGCTCGCGGCATCGGTACTGGATCTTCTCAAAACCGGCTCAGCAATCACCGGTCACGATGCGCTCTTGATCTGCATCGGCTTCGTCACATCATTCATCATCGCTATCATCGCCATCCGCTGGTTCCTGTCCTATATCCGCAGTCACACGTTCACGTCATTCGGGATCTATAGGGTGATCGTCGGAGTGCTGTGTCTGCTATTGCTCAAATAAAATTTTAGGGAGCAGGTGTCTACCTGCGGCGAACAAGTGATATACAACGCCGCTTTTCCTGATTATCCGCGGGTAGATACCCGCTCCTATATCACAAAAAAAGTGGCAGGAAGCAATTCCTGCCACCTATTTGATTTAAACCTGATCACTTACTGCAAGGTGACCGACGCAATGCTCTGATCACCCAGCGTCGCTCCGGACGGCGAGGACAAGGAGAGATTCAGAACCCTGCCGGCGGTCCCCCCAGCCAGGATGGGAACAGTGAATGTTTTGATGGATTCACCTGGAGCAAACGTCAATGTCCCACTGACAGCACTGTAGTCAGTACCGGGTAGAGCCGAACCGCCAGTCGTGCTGTAGGCAACCGAGGCGGCACCGATACCACCGACATGGCTGACCGTCACAACCGCTTTGCCTGCTGTCACATTCACACTGTAGTTACTGCTGCCGAACTTCACGGTACCGTCGGCAAACGTCGACGTCTGCTTATCCGCAAGAGTCACGGACGCAACAGACTGATCGAGAGAGGTGCCGGTGGAAGGATTGACGAGCACGACGCCGAAGGTTCTGTTCCCATCGACGGTACTGTTGTCGACCGCGGTCACAGTGAATGTCTTGGTCGTCTCACCGGCAGCGAAACTAAGCGTACCGCTGGCACCCACGAAATCCACACCCGAGAGACCGGTAGCATTGCTCGTAGCATACCCGACCGTCACTGCAGAAGTCGTCACACCTGTTCTATTCACGGTCACTGTAAGTGTTTGGCCCTCCAGAACGGTATACGTCGTCGCACTGAGCGAGAGAACCGCAGTTGTCGGAGCAGCACTGCTGGAAGACGCCGTGGATCCGGCACTCGAGGAAGATGTGGAGAATGGATCGTTGATATTCACGACAGCCGTCGCAGGCGTGCCAAGCAGCAGGACTCCGGTGGGATTCTTGAGCGTCAGATTCGCCGTCCTCTGACCGGATGCCGCTGTATTGTTCTTGATCGTCAGCGTCAGTTTCTTGCTGGTTTCCTTGGAGCCAAAGGTTAACGTTCCGCTGATGGGTTCGTAATCTTTCCCGGAGACAGCCGTACCGTCAGTCAGAGCGTACTCAACAGTACCCGCTCCGGTATTTCCTCCGATCCGCATAACCAAAAACTGCAACTGACCTGTCGCGACGTTCTTGTCCACGTTATAGGTTAGCGAATCGAAGCGGACGAATCCGCCGGCATTGTAGGAAGATGTTGAGCTGCTCGCAGATGAAACCGATGAGCTGGTGGAGGAAACAGAACTACTGGAAGAGCTGGAGCGACTGGAAGATGTCGATCTGGATGATGAGCTCGCGATTCCCTTGATCTCATCACGCAAGCGCTTGAAGAGCAGCGCAGCTTGACCGCGCGTCAGCGGCTCATCCGGTCCGAAGTGCGCACTGTCGAGACCTTTGATGATCCCCAGCTGGTACATCTCCCCGATGGCATCGTCGGCGTAGTGCGTTGATGGAACATCGCGGAAGATTGTCGAGCCCCTGAACGATGCGCTCAGAGTGCCGATGGCAACTCCGGCTGCAACACCAGCCAGAAAGACTGCTGGAAGAATCTTGGAAAATGAACGCGTGATGCGCATGGAAGTGAATGGGGAATGTAAGTGCATTATGTGAAAGGCGGTGGTGAGAGGCAATGGACAGGACGAAGCAGATGGTCGCTGATAAGGGTCTGGGTCGGGGTGAGGGTCAGGTTTATTGCAGAATAATCCTACTTCTTCCTGACCCCAGCCCTGATACCCGACCCTCGCTCTGATACACTTTCTACATGCACAAAACCTGTGCCAACCCCTGGTGTCAACAAGTCTTCGACGTCTCCCCGACCGACGAGGAATTTCTGAAGAAATTCGACTGCCCGGCTCCGACGATGTGTGTGATGTGCCGTCACCAGCGCCGCGCGATGTTCTTCCCAATTTTGACATTTCATCGTCGTACGTCGGCTCTATCGGGAACGCCACTCCTGTCCATTTACTCGCAGAAGAACTCCTTTCCCGTCTATTCCATCGAAGAATGGTGGTCGGATGTTTGGGATGCCCTTTCCTTCGGGAAGCCATATGATCCATCCAGAACACTCCTGGAACAGTTCGGCGAACTAATAGCTGTCGTGCCAAAAATGGCAAACCACAATGAGAACGCAGATAACTGCGAATACAGTTATGGAGCCTACAATTCTCACAATTGCTATTACTGTAAAACGATCGCCCGATCGCAAGATATTTTCTATTCAGAGATGATCACGGGGAAGAATGACAGCCTCATCGACTGCTACCGCTGCCAGTATTCAAGCTATCTCGTGGAATGTCTCCTTAGCCTCAATTGCTATGGATCATCGTATCTCCTGCGATGCTCCAATGTCCGTGACAGTCACTTCTGCATCGACTGTCAGGGATGCGCGGACTGCCTCTTCTGCCATAACCTCCGGAATAAGTCGTTCCACATCAACAATAAACCGGTCGACAAGGAGACGTTCCGCCACATGAAAGAGGAGATCATCGACGGACGGTATTCAACACTGGAGAAGAACCTAGAATCATTCGGTGATGTGTACCGGGCGACAATCTGGAGAGACCAACAGAATGTAAACTGCGAGGACTGTAGCGGCGACGGGCTCTTCAGCTGCGCGCGCTGCCACGAATGCTTCAACTGTTTCAATACTGTGGACGGCCGCTACTGCTGGGATCTCACACCAAGTACCACGAATACGAATTCGATGGATCTCACGCAGGGTGGAATAGGAGAGCTGCTGTACAACTGCACATCACTAGGCGGGAAAAACTACTACGCCCGCATGTGTTTCCGATGCCGACATTCCTCTTCGATTACCTACTGTATCGACTGCTTCAGTTGCAAAGACTGCTTCGCATGTACGGGGCTAAAAAACAAATCCTTTTGCATCCTGAATACCCAATATACGGAGGAGGGGTACAAGATGCTGGTTTCGACAATCATCGAACACATGAAACGCGATGGGGACTGGGGAAACTTCTTCCATCCTGCACACTCGTTCTTCGCCTACAACACCTCATCTGCATCAGCGTACTTCCCACTTGAGAAAGAAGAAGTAATCAAGCGCGGCTGGCGGTGGGAAGACATGGCTGAACCCGCACTGAGCGGTGAAGTGGCATCCAGCATTCCCGACGGAATAGACGAGACTGATGACATACTCACGTCATCCATCCTTACCTGTCCGGTGAGCGGGAAGAAATTCAGGATCCAGAAGCGTGAATTGGAGATCTACCGGACACTGCGGCTCCCCCTCCCCCGCCTTCACCCTGATATTCGGATGAAACGGAGAAAGCAAATGATAAACCCATACGTGCTTCAGTCCGGCCGATGCGGGAAATGCGGAAAAGAGATTAGGACCACGTTCCCGGAAGGCTCGGAGAATGTGCTCTGTGAGGAATGCTATCTGAAGGAAGTGTACTAACAGTAAGAAACTTTGCATCGAGGGATCGAGTATCACTCTTGTCCCCAATTTACCTTTTTCAATTTTCAATTTTTCATTCGCGACGTCAGTCACGAATCAGCCCCGCCACCATCTCCAGCGCCACCGTGTTGTACCCGTAATCCATCCGCATGGGACCTAAGACCCCGACGGCGCCAACTTGATCACGAACCCGGTACTTCGTCACGAGCATGCTGCAGCTACTGAACTGCTGGCATAGGTGCTGATCACCGATGAAGTACTGGACGGTATCGTTGAGTTCGATCTTGTCGACGAGGTCTGCAAGACGCTTCTCCAGCACTTCCACCACTCCACTCACCATCGACGGATTGGCGAGGAACTCCGGCTGCTGCATGGCACTCGCAAGACCGAGGTAGTACACACGCTCCCTGTGCGGGATCGTCGCGAAGCTGACGTTCGGGATCATGTTGGAAAGTAATGCGACAGCCTCGTAGACCCGCTCCTGATCCTTGTGACGGAAGTACTGCTCACGGAGTGTCTCAAACCGTGTGCGCACCGCACGCTCGTTCCTGGACGGCTCCATGAACTCTTTGACGTACACGCGATATCCCTTCACCGTCGGGATGCGCCCGGCGGAGACATGTGGTTGCTCTAAGAACCCCATATCCTCCAGTTCCCCCATCTCCGAACGGATCGTGGCGGATGACACGGGGAAGTCCCCGGATTCCAGCAATCTCTTGCTCCCTACCGGCAGCGCGGTCTCGATGAACTGATCGATGATGGCCTGGAGCAAGCGGGCTTGGCGGAGATCCATGGGGGAAGTATAGCAAGAATCTTCGAAACACTCATAACTACCGTAGCCGGGGCATCGTACCCCGGAGAAGCGATCAGCGGACAGCGACTAGCGAACAGAACAGATTTTATTCCGCTGCTGGGACGCAGCGTCCTGATGCGAGATGCAACCTATGCGACCACAACCTCGTATCCTGCCGATTCGAGGGACGTCACAGCCGCTCGAATCTCATCCGCAGGCATATCAATCGCAACGACAACTTATGATAAAGTCGAGACTTATCTCATTGTTTGTACCATTCAATGTCAACTGCCCTGGGGCACGATGCCCCAGCTGCGGAAATAGTGATCGTGAAAATTGGCAACGGAAAATTGATGACCGCAAAACCTGCGATCTTTCTTCCTCTTATCCTCTCCTCTTCTCAATCCTCTCCTCCTCTACTTCGCCTTCTTCTCCTTCTTCTTCGCCACCGGCTTCGCCTTCCTCTTCTCCTCGATCACCTTCACCTCCTCCATCTTCTGCTTGGACTTCTCGGCAACCTTGCGGAAGCGATCCACACGACCGGAAACCATGAGACCGCGGTACTCACCCGTGTAGATGGGGTGGCAGTTACTGCAGGTTTCAACCTGCTGCTCCTTCACAGTGGAAGGGATCTGGTACTTAGCAGAGCAGGAAACGCAGGTGGTGACTGCGTCCGCGAAGATTTTTGGGTGGATACCTTTCTTCATAGCTGGCAGAGTGTAAAAGAGTAGTAGGGTTGATGCAAGACGGAAAACTTCGAATGGCTAAATGGCTAAATGGCTAAATTGTTTAAATCGCGAGAATAAGCCATTTTTTCGCTTGCGAACAATTTAACCATTTAGCAATTTAACAATCGTAATGATAAAAATCGACACCTACTTCGCTTTCTTTTCGGTCTTCTTCGGCTTCTCCTCCACAACTTCCTCCAGCGGCAGCTCCTCTTCCGCTCCTTCCGTCTCCGCCTCGGCGTTGGGGTCGAACATGATGACGCTCATGGATGCCACCTTGTCACCCTTATCCAGGCGCATGACGATGACGCCCTGCGTGGCACGACCACGGGAAGGAATGTCCGACAGCTTCATGCGGATGGCTTGCCCCTGCTTGGAAATACAAATCAAGTCACCCTGATCCCCTTCCTGCAGGATGAATCCTCCCACAATGTCTCCCGTCTTCGGCGTCAGCTGAGCGGCTTTCACGCCACTGCCTCCTCTGCCCTGCATGCGGTACAACGTCACCGGCGTCGACTTCCCAAGCCCATTCTCCATCACAACCAGGAGCTGGCTCTTGTCCGGATTGCTGACCACAGCGGCTTCCACCACCACATCACCTGGACCCACACGGATGCCGCGGACACCGGCGGCTGCACGACCCATGGAGCGGACGTCACCCTCGACGAAGCGGATGCTCTTGCCCTTCTTGGTCAAGATGAAGATCTCATCCTTGCCGCTCGTGGCAACCACCCACTTGAGCTCATCCCCTTCCGGCACCTTCTGTGCGATCAATCCTGAACGGCGGATGTTCTCGAACTCGGTCAGCTCCGTGCGCTTCACCGTACCCTTCACCGTCGTCATGAAGAGGTGTGTCTTGCCGTCCAGTTTCGCCTTCATGATCGCTGCGACTTTCTCGCCCGGCTGCAATTGGAGCAAATTGACGATCGCCTGACCCTTGGCGACACGGCTGGCCTGGGGTAGTTCGTACGCCGGCAGCTTGAACACACGTCCGGTGTTGGTGAAGAAGAGGAGATCATCGTGGTTATTCACACTCAGGATGCTCAGGATCTCGTCCTCCTCCTTGGTCGTCATGCCCTTCACTCCCTTGCCGCCGCGGTTCTGTGCGCGGAACTGAGCGGGGCTTAAGCGCTTCACATAGCCATGCGTTGTCAGCGTCACGATCATCGGCGCATTCGGGATGGTGTCCTTCGCGGAGAACTCACCGACGGCATGCGGCACGACTACCGTGCGACGCTCATCACCGTACTTGCGACCAATCTCCTTGAGTTCGTCCTTCATGATGGCATCCACACGCTTCTTGTCCTTGAGGATCGCCTCGCACTCCTTGATAAACGCCAATGTTGCCTTCAGTTCATCCTCGATCTTCTTGCGCTCCAGACCCGCCAAACGACGCAGCTGCATCTCCAGAATGGCGTTCGCCTGGATCTCGGTCAGCTTGAACTTCTTCACGAGATTGGCTCTGGCCTCATCCTGCGTCTCGCTCTTCTTGATGGTTTCGATGACCGCGTCGATGTGATCGAGTGCGATCGTCAATCCTTCCAGAATGTGTGCCCGCTCCTTGGCACGATCACGGTCAAACGTCACGCGACGCGTGATGATAGTGCGGCGGTGCCCGATGAAGATCTGGAGGAACTCCTGCAGGTTGAGGAGCTTGGGCTGCAGACCGTCCGCCAGCGCAATCATGTTGTACCCGAAACTCGTCTGCAGATCCGTGTGCTTGTAGAGCTGGTTTAAAATCTTCTGCGGGTAGCTGTCCTTCTTCAGTTCAATGATGATGCGGATGCCGTCGCGGTCGGACTCGTCGCGCAGATCGGAAATGCCGGCGATCACCTTGTCCGTCACCAGCTCAGCGATGCGCTCGATCAAAGAAGTCTTGTTCACCTGGTACGGGATCTCGCTGATGCGGATGATGTTGCGGTTGCCTGCCTCCTCTATCTCCGCCTTGCCGCGCATGATCACAGATCCGCGCCCGGTGAGGTACGCCTGCTTCAAGACCTCCCTGTTGTAGACGAACCCGGCAGTCGGGAAGTCCGGACCCTGCACGAACTTGAGCAAATCCTCGACCGTCGCGTCCGGATGGTCGGCGAGATAAACGATGGCATCGATCAACTCACGGAGGTTGTGCGGCGGGATGTTGGTCGCCATACCGACGGCGATGCCGACGGTTCCATTGAGTAACAGGTTCGGGATCTTGGACGGGAGCACCATCGGCTCCTTCTTGTTGCCGTCGTAGTTGGGCTGGAACTCCACCGTGTTCTTCTCGATGTCCTGCAGGATCTCATCCGACACCGTCTGCATCTTGGCCTCGGTGTAGCGCATGGCAGCTGCCGGATCTCCGTCGATGCTTCCGAAGTTCCCCTGTCCGTAGATCAGCGGATAGCGCATGGAGAAATCCTGTGCCATGCGGACCAGCGCCTCGTAGATCGGCGCATCGCCGTGCGGGTGGTACTTGGCCATCACCTCACCGACGACAGCGGCCGACTTGCGGAACTTGGCGGTTGATTTCAATCCTAATTCATTCATTGCGTAGAGAATTCTCCGGTGCACCGGCTTGAGTCCGTCACGGGCATCCGGCAGCGCACGGCTGACGATGACGCTCATGGCGTAGGAGAGATAGCTCTCCTCCATCTCCGTAATGATGGCACGCGGGTTGATATTCCCGATGTTACCGCCACTCAAAGGCGCCTGATGTTGGTCTCCGGCTGGATGTGCTGCTTTGGTCATAGAAAAACGGCGAGAGAAAATGTCCCGAAGAGAGTACCAGAAAGTGATCGGAATGGAAGACATTGGAAGTGAGGAATGCAAGCCGAAAGGAGATAATGGACAAATTTTAAATTCTCAATTATAATATACAGATATGACAAACCAAGAAAATCCTCAACAACCAGAGAAAAGAGAATCAGCTGAACCACAATTCGAGATAGAACGGGGTACCCCGTTTCGCAAAAAAATGCTCATCACGAAACCCGTGGAAATCGTTGATGATAGAGACCAGAGGAAAACACTCGATGCCCCAGCCGTCGTTCACGTTCAGAAGCAGGATATGAACTGGACATGGCTCTGTAACGAAGAAGGTAAATATATTGGAAAAGTCTCAATCAACAATCTTGACCGTGGTTCGACATGGAGCACAAGATTGGCTCTGAAGCCGCTCACATCTTCAGTCGCCATTTACGAAACAGCAGAAGATGCCCTGAGTGGGAAAAATCCAAAGCAAGTATTACAAGGTGATGATGTTGTACTTCCGGTAATGGAAATCAGAATGGCAAGAGAGAGTAACCTTGCCTACAGAGTTAACTGCGCCATCGGGGAAAAGGGCGCTGCAGGAAAACGTGGCTGGGTAACGATTCGATCACCAAAGTCTGAGGATTTAATCTTCGAAAGAGGCACTCTCAATACCAAAGAAGAATTATCGTTGATTCGTTCAAGTGTTGAATTACAGATTTTAGAACTTCAAGACAAAATCATGCCAACTAATAGAAAGAACATTGGAGCGATATTGGAGAGAACAAAGCGATGCTATTGGGGTGCGCTGACAGGAGAAGAAGATAGAAAATTCACACAAGATACGATCAAACATGCAAATGATACGATCGGCGTGGGAGACATGCTACAAGTACAAGAAAGAACACTATGCGCAAAATCGGCAGAGGATTTTGCCTTATATCTGCAATCTCTAAAAGGTACTCGTCAAAGCTTGCAATTAATTATTGATCAACTGCCACAATCCCGATTCATCACGATGAATGTTAATGGTTCTAAGAATCGATTATATTTCACAAACTCTCTAGACCAATAATGAATATTTTGAATTGAAAACATTGGCTGTCATATTAAATCACCGTACCCTGTCGCCATGCCTCCCCTCACCCGTCGCGAGCGGATACTGAAACTTTTTCCGGATGCGCCGGCGTTTCGGTTGAAGCAGGCGGATGAGGCCCTGTTCAAGCCAACATTTTCAAGCTGGAACGATGTGACGATCTTCCCAAAGCCGATGCGGGAGACACTGGCAAAAGAAGTGCCGTGGATGTCCGTTGAGCTGGTGAGAATGATCGAGAGCGTCAAAGGCGACACGTTCAAAGCAGTGCTCAAGGGCGAAGATGGGAAAATGTTCGAGACGGTGCTGATGGGCAATGCCAAGGAGCAGTGGACCGTCTGTGTCAGTAGTCAAATCGGCTGCGCCATGGGCTGCGTCTTCTGCGCGACCGGCAAGATGGGCTTCAAGCGGCACCTGACGTCGGATGAGATCGCAGATCAGGTCAGGTTCTGGAGGGCATTTCTTGCAAATCGTTGTCATGGTGAGCCAAGTAGATCTTGTCATGGTGAGCGCAGTCGAACCATGACAAGCATCGCCGTTCGTCACCCTTCGACGGAGTTTATCCTGAGCGGAGCCGAAGGGCTCAGGGTGACAACAAAAAAAACGACACCCCAGCGCATCAGCAACGTCGTCTTCATGGGCATGGGCGAGCCGTTCGCCAACATCGAGAATGTCAAAGCCGCGATCGGGCTCTGGACCAAGTACACCGACCTCGGCCCCACTCATATCACTGTCTCCACCGTCGGAATTCTCACCGCTCTCGAAAAAGTCCTAATCGACAAAACCTGGCCGGCAGTGCGCATCGCCGTCTCGCTCCACAGTGCGGACGAGAAGCGGCGGAAGGAAATCGTGCCGAGTACCGAGGAAGGATTCCTCAAAAAACTCGCGGATTGGTGCCAGCGGTACAATCACATCCATGGCAACCGCCGTCACCACATCACGTTCGAGTACACGCTGATCAATGAGGTGAATGATTCGCCGGAGCACGCGACGCTGCTTGCCAAATACATTCGATTGGCAGGCGGACCCAAGCTCAACGTCATTCCACTGAATGCGGTTACAGGATCGATACTTAAGAAGAGCCAGCGGAATCGCATAGATCAGTTCAAAGCGATCATCCTGGGCAGCGGGCTGGATGTCACTGAGCGGAGAACCATGGGCGATGACATCGCAGCGGCATGCGGACAGTTGGCAGGCGAAATGTAAAATGTAGAATGTAGAATGTATAATTTTTTTGGATCTAGCCCTTCATTCTACATTTTACATTCTACATTCTACATTTTCTCTGACGCGCTCATTCCATCGACCCTCCCCATGCTCTCCATCGTCTCCACCCCCATCGGCAATCTTGGTGACATCACACTGCGGGCAATCGAAACTCTCACCAAATGCGATGCCATTGTGTGTGAAGACACCCGAGTCACCGGTCAACTCCTTCATCTACTCAATCTCCCAAAGAAAGAATTGATCTCATTCCACGGGTACACCAACCCGGAGAAAGCCGATGTCATCATCGAGCGACTCAAGAATAATCAACACCTCTGCATCGTCTCCGATGCCGGTACACCGGCAATTTCCGATCCCGGATTTGTGCTGATAAGTAAGGTGCGGGCAACCGGACTTCCGATCGAAGTCATCCCGGGACCGTCAGCCTTCCTCGCCGCACTCAGTGCGAGTGGTCTTCCGATCAATCAATTTGTGTACCTGGGATTCCTGCCGCTCAAGAAAGGAAGGCAGACGCTGCTCAAATCATTGATCAATGAGGAACGAACGATCGTCTTCTACGAATCCCCACACAGGATTCAGAAAACCTTGAGCGAGCTTGCGACCATCCTCGCAGATCAACCCAAGCGCCCGATTGTCATCGCACGGGAACTGACGAAGATGCATGAGGAAGTCAGATGTACGACGATTGGAGAACTGAAAGCGGTGACCGAAGTGATGACGGTGAAGGGAGAGTTTGTGGTGGTGGTCGGAGGAAAGTAAGGTAGGTAAGGTAAGTAAAGTAGGTAAGGTACGTCACGACTCATTGCGAAATCACCTACGAAACCTCTGAAAAACAAACTCAACTTGTCATCCTGAGCGCAGTCGAAGGATGATATTTGTTGTACTAGAGCCAATTGTCATGGTTCGACGGAGTTTATCCTGAGCTTGCCGAAGGGCTCACCATGACAATTTTTCAGAGCTTCCCTACCTCGCCGGCAAGATCATCCTGGCATCAAAGTGCTTCCCGTTCTTCGTCATTTCCAGATGGAGGTGAGCACCCGTCGTCATATGACCTGCGCCATGGGTTCCCGGCGTACCACCGGACAGACCGATGATCGCACCGCCATTCACCTTCTGCCCCGCGTGCACGTACGCAACCGAAATGTGACCGTAGAGTGATGCGTAGCCATCCTCGTGACCGATCAAGATATAGCTGTAACCGGTTGCACCACCATCCTTCACCGCGTAGACGATACCGTCACTGACCGCGTGTACCGCCGTTCCCTGTGGCACACCGATGTCGATGGCACGGTGCGGAATGTGGAAGACCGTCTCGTACGCAGGGTCCATGTATCCGGCGGTGATGGGACCTCTCACCGGCCACTGGAAGAGCGAGGGCAGACCGTCACTCTCGTTCTGTACGCCATCGATCTGAGCGACGATGTCACTGATCTGACGGGTGAGATCGGCGATCTGCTTCTGCCCGTCGGCAATCTTGGCGGCAATGTTGTCGCGCTCCTGCTTCGCCTGATCGGCATCGTGCTTCGCCTGCAGGTACGTGATCGCCGGCTCCTCAGGAACACCGCTCCTCAAGAGAACCAGAACTTCCTCTTTGGCAGCGATGTCCCGCTTGAGTGCACTCACGTCGGGCGGAACAGTCGTACTTCCGCTATTTGCATATTCCAGTGCAACCAGATCATCCTTCGCGTTCTTCAGCTGCAGTTCCCGAAGCTGCGTCGTTTTGTAGAGCTTGGGATCGGAGTTCCTGAGACGCACGGTTTCCTGGAACGCCTTGAGCTGGCTGTCTTCGATGATGTGCATCGCCTCATCCTTGAGCTTCAGTGCCTCCATGTTCTCCTGGAGCGGTCGCTTCTTGGC
>CAINWJ010000129.1 GCA_903854455.1 Candidatus Peribacteria bacterium
GGAGGTTCGAGTCCTCTTCTGGGCACCATTCGGCGTTTTGCGCCTCGTTACAAGCTATATATACTTGCCATGCTTACCGTTTTTAAAATTTATGGATATTGTTCGATCGATACGAATTTTTCAATTGGCAATTCTTATCGTTGGCATTGGCATAGCACCTGTCACGTTCTCTGCAGGTAATACTTTTACAGAACAGACCGAGATGGCTGTATCTAAAGCGATTCGAAGTCTGCGATCAAAGAAGCCAGAACAAAGTGAGGTTCTTCTTATTAAAAATAAAGAACCGCTGATCACGCGTTACGCACGTCCTGTGACGTGGATCTCGGAGTATGTAGCAGGCAGCGGATTCACGATAGGTCATTGGTATTCTCAATCTGTGAACAGTTACTTCGAAGTTTCTTCAGTTTTGGAAAAAGAGGTCTATAAGCTTGGAAGTTCTACGGTTCACGGGTCCAAGTCCGGGGAACTTCGTCTTTCATCTCCTTTGCAGTTATTTACGTATAAGGATCCACTGCGCCCCAATCAATTTTTAACTAATGGAAGAGAAGACGTGATTTTGCTATTGCCTTTGGTAGACCCTTGGAGCGTTGAGGATTTCGGAGATGCAAGTATCGCATTGATCGCAAGCAATGACCTCTTACCTCAGGCGAAAATCAGCAAGGATCCACCTCGTGTTCTTCTCGAGCGCAACGAGAAATATATGCTTGAAGCATTTAGGCCTGGCACAATGACATTCGATTCAGACTGGTTTATTCCCTCGATGAGCAATATTGCTTCCTTCGACAGCACGATGTTTGGTCATCCTTCCAGAATAACGACATTTGAATGGGAACGAGGGACATATCATTACAAGCATTATATTGAGGTAGTGCTGTTTCCTGATAATCGCACAGTTACCTTATCCGCGAAAGGATTGGCAGCACAGTTTCAAGATTTTATGCAGCCTGTTATCGATGTGTTGAGAAAAGAATCTATCGTTCAGTTCCCTCCTCTGAAGGAAACAGTATATTCGAGTAGTAGTTCTGTTGTAAGCAAAAAGAAATCAGTCATCCGTTGTTCCGGTAGCAAAGAGGAGGTTCTTCGTTGTCGAAAAATAGCGGCAAAAATAAAGAAGTAATGCAAAGCTTACGGGTCAAGCAGTCAATCTTAACGAGTGCCAACTGGCACTCTAAACTCGCGACTGCTAATTACATCTTTTGCTGCGGGGCGGCAGCCCCGCGTTCATTATTCATTTCCTTTCTCTTCTATGTCCAAAGATCCGAAGACGGTCGAACTTGCCGTCACCATCGAACCGTTAAGCGATCGTGTGATCGTTATGCCCCTGGAGAAGGAGCAGGTCTCCGCTTCCGGCATCGTCATTCCCGAGACGTCGTCCAAAGAGAAGCCGCAGGAAGGTGTCATCATCGCGATGGGCAAAGGTGGGATTATGAATGACAAGGGCGTCCTCTCCCCGGATCCGCACAAGTATCTGAAGAACGGCGACATCGTCCTCTTCGGTCGTTATGCCGGTGATGATGTGAAGCTCAAGAACAAGACAGGCAAGGATGTCGAAGTGAAGATCCTTCACCTGGATTCAGTTCTGGGAATTGTGAAATAACTTGCTATCCGCGGGTAGGAAACCCGCTCCCCTAGGAATTATATTTCAATTTACAATTTACAATTTTCCTCCTCTCACTATGTCAGCCCGACAACTCGCATTCGGCGATGATGCCCGCCAGAAGATCGTCAAAGGCATCCGGAAACTTGCGGACGCGGTCCGCGCAACCATGGGTCCGAACGGTCGCAATGCCCTGATCGCCAAGAGCTACGGTTCACCGACGGTCACCAAGGACGGCGTCTCCGTCGCGAAAGAGATTGAGCTGGAAGATGCGTGGGAGAACATGGGCGCACAGCTCGTGAAGGAAGCAGCGACGAAGACGAACGATGCTGCAGGTGACGGTACCACGACTGCGACGGTGCTGGCTGAAGGCATGATTTCCGAGGGGCTCAAGTTCCTCACGGCAGGTGCCAACGCCATTTCCATGAAGAACGGCATCATGAAGGCGGTTGACGCGGTCGTCGCCGAGCTCGACAAGCAGAAGAAGACCATCTCCACCAGGGAGGAGTTTGCCGCAGTCGCCACCATCTCCGCGCAAGACCAGCACGTCGGCAAGATCATCTCCGACGTCATGGACGAGGTCGGTTCTGACGGTGTCGTCACCGTGGAGGCCGGTCAGACCATGGGTCTCGAGAAGGAGTACGTGGAGGGCATGCAGTTTGATTCCGGTTACATCTCCCCGTACTTCGTGACGGATACCGCACGCATGGAGGCCGTCTACAAGAACCCGTACATCCTCATCACGGACAAGAAGATCGCTTCCATCCAGGAGATCCTCCCGATTTTGGAAGCACTCGCTCAGAAGGGTCGCAAGGAGATCGTCATCATCTCCGAGAGTGTGGATGGCGAAGCTTTGGCGACACTCGTCGTCAACAAGCTCCGTGGCACATTTACCGCTGTTGCCGTGAAGGCTCCTGCGTTCGGTGATCGCCGGAAAGAGATTTTGAAGGACATCGCTCTCCTGACCGGTGGTCGCGTTATTTCCGAAGAGGTTGGCTTGAAGCTGGAGAACACCAAGCTGGAGGACCTGGGCAAGGCAGGCAAGGTCGTCGTCACAAAGGACAACACATTGATAGTCGACGGTGCCGGTGACAAGAAGGACATCGTCAGTCGTGTTGCCGAAATCAAGGCGCAGATCGAGCAGACCAAGAGCGACTTCGACCGCGAGAAGCTCCAGGAACGCATGGCCAAGTTGAGCGGCGGCGTCGCCGTCATCAAGGTCGGTGCAGCCACGGAAGTCGAGCAGAAGGAATTGCAGCACCGTGTCGAAGATGCATTGTCTGCTACCCGCGCTGCAGCGGAGGAGGGGATCGTCGCTGGTGGAGGTGCTGCGTTGATTCATGCACTCAAGGCTCTCGACAAGCTCAAGGGCATTAATGAAGATGAGCAGATTGGCATCGATATCGTGAAGATGTCGCTCGTCTATCCTGCCAAGTGCATCGCGATGAATGCCGGACTGGAAGGCTCCGTCATCGTCGAGCACATCAAGCAGTCCAAGGATGCCAAGATGGGCTACAACGTCGTGACCGAGAAAGTGGAGGACTTAGTCGCCGCCGGCGTCATCGATCCCAAGAAAGTCACGCGTTCCGCTTTGCAAAATGCCGCTTCCGTCGCCGCGATGTTCCTCACGATCGAGGTCGGCATCGTCGACGCGCCGAAGAAGGAGGCACCCATGCCGCCCATGCCGGGTGGTGGAGGGATGGGGGAGTATTAGAACGCGGGGCTGCTGCCCCGTAGATACGGAAGGTAATGAAAGTAAGGTAGGTAAGGTAGGTGTGAATCATCTACCTTATTTATCGTGAACGAGAGGCGTACACTTTCCGTACGTTCCGTACATCCCTTACCTTCCCGCCCCATGGACATCTCCCTCATTCAGAAACAGTGCGAAGCATTCCTGAAAACCATCAACGTTCCCGGGTTCATCGTCCTCGGGTTCCAGGAGAACAAGGAGAACGTGCAGATGGTCTACTCCATCAAAGAAATGCCGGCGAAGGCGGTACTCAAGGGGCTCACGCACATGGTGGATGATCTGGTGGGGAAAATATGACGAGAGGTAAGGTAGGTATTGAAGGTAAGGTATGTAAGGTAGGTGCGTCTGCAATGAAATTACTTACCTTACGTTCATTACTTACTTTACTTACCTTACACATTTTCCGCTCTCCCGTTTCTTCCTCCAGCACCGTATACTCTCCACATGCAAGGCAGGTTCATAGTCCTCGAAGGCCCCGATGGTTCCGGAACCACGACGCACTCGCGTCTGCTAGCGTCGGGTCTGGAAGCGATGGGGCATGATGTGCTGCTGACGGCTGAGCCGACAGACGGACCCATTGGCAGATTCATCCGCGGGCAGCTCAAGGCGACGGATGTGCCCTCACCATCGGCATTGCAGCTCCTATTCTGCGCCGACCGCGCTTCGCATATCGAGAGTGTCATCAAGCCGGCGTTGGATGCCGGGAAGACGGTGGTCTGTGATCGCTACGTGATTTCCACACTTGTCTATGGTGAAGCGCTTGGGCTGGATCCCGAATGGCTTCTTACCGTGAATACACCGTTTATCGAGCCGGATCTTCTGTTCATCGCGCTGCCGCAGTTCGATGTCTGTATGGAGCGCATCGGGCGCCGCGAACAGCTGGACGTCTTCGAGAATCTCTCCTTTCAGCGCAAAGTCTATGATCTCTACCAGCGCATCGGCGAAGAAGATCAGTCCGTGAAGATGATTGATACCGGTCAGTCGATGGAGGAGGTGTCGGCGGAGATATTGGGGTTTGCGGAGAGCGAACCGCACTAAGGGTAATGTAAGTAAGGTATGTAAGGTAGGTGCAAGGCATGCATTTACGTACCTTACGTACTTTACTTACCTTACCTACCTTACCAATTCGCCCTATACTTTCATCATGTCAGCTCTCATCCTCCGCGGTGCTCCCGTCGCCGAAGCTCTCCTCGCATCCCTCAAGTCCGAGGTTACCGCACTCAATCCCAAGCTCGTGATCGTGCAGGTCGGGGATGATCCGGCGAGCCAGAGTTACGTCCGGCAGAAGCTCAAGAGTTGTGAGGCGGTGGGTCTTCGCACCGAGCACCGGACATTCAAAGCTGAAGTGACACTGCCGGTGCTCATGAAAACGATTGCAGATCTCAATGCAGATTCGGACGTCACCGGGTTCATCGTCCAGCTGCCGCTGCCGGCACATTTGCAGCCGCATGTTCCGGATGTCATCAAAGCGATCGATCCCAAAAAAGACGTAGATGGCTTCGGTGCCTACAATCTGGGCAAGATGTTCCTCTCCACCGATTTCGAACACCTGCCGCCAGCGACACCGGCCGGCATCATCGAAATGCTCCGGTTCTATGAGATTCCGGTTGAAGGCAAACATGCGGTGATCGTCGGTCGCAGTAACATCGTCGGCAAACCGATTGCCATGATGCTCTTAAACCGTGGAGCGACGGTGACGGTTTGTCACAGCCGTACGCAGGATCTGAAAGCCATGACGAAGCAGGCGGATATTCTCATCGCTGCCGTCGGCAAAGCAGGCATGATCACGAAGGACATGGTGAAGAAGGGTGCAGTGGTCATCGATGTCGGCGTTTCCCGGACGAAGGACGGGTTGAAAGGTGATGTCGATTTCGAATCGGTGAAAGACATCGCCTCGGCAATCACGCCGGTTCCAGGAGGAGTGGGACCGATGACCGTTGCGAGCTTGATTCGGAATTGCGTCACGGCGAAGAAACGGCAAATGCACTCTTGAGACAGTGTTAGGAGTTACTGCTTCAGCGTATCGGTGAGAGCATCGATGACGAAGAGCATGCCATTCGGAGGATTCCCACTCATCATGAAAACGAGAACGTCATTGTTGATCACTTCCAGCCCGTACGCGGAACTGGGCAGCTTGAGTGCTTGCACTGCATTGCCGCGTGCCATATCGATCACGAGAACGTAGCTTTTGTAGCCATTGATTCCGAGTCCATTGATCAACGATCCGATCATGTACGCCTTGTGTTGTGCGATCCTGACTTTGGAGAAGCCGGTGGGTACCGCGATAGTTTTGCTGATCGTGTGGGTTGAGGGGTCGATGATCGACAGCGTGCTCGATCGCGCCGCTTCGGAGTACGTCGGGATATAGACATTCGCTCCGTCGAATGTAATGTCCGTCGGCTGTCCACTGAGGACGATAGTGTCGGCCGTGCCTGTCGTGATGTCGAGGATCGACACGCTACTCGAATTTCTCATGAAGATGTACGCCGAGGTTCCGACGAGCGTGATGCGCGTCGGTGCACCGTCGAGCGTGACGTTGGATACGGACGGTGTCTCATCCAATCCTCCGGCGAGATTGACGATGGATGCGCCGCTCACCGTGACCCCGTTTTGGAGCAGGGAACCGATGGCGACGACCGTTGAGCCGGTTGCAACCAGCCCGACCGGATTGCTCACGACAGAGCTGAGCGCACCCGTCTGTGTCAGTGTGATCTCTCCGGAAAGCCCCCCATTCACATCTGCCATGGCGTATCGCTGATCATCGTACAATGCGAAGAGCGTCGTCCCCGCCATACCAATGAACGGATTTTTGATGGATCGGATCGCAAGCGTCTGGATGCGCTGCCGGGTATTCCAGTCCATGACCCCGATGTTGTATCGGCGGGATGTCGTATCCCAGATCGTGCCAAATCCCCGGATGCTCCCTGAGGACGTTGTGGCGAAGACCGACGGCCACATGTCGGGATCTCCATAGTTATTGTAGACGCCACTGGTGCCGTCGATGGCGGAGAATTCAGCCGTCAAAGGATACAGTGGCTGTCCGTGGATGAAGATCTTCTTTCCCATCGTGGTAATGGCGAATGACGAATAGTAATGGTTGATGGTGGTGCTGAAGTACACCCCATCGCTTGTCAGTACCTTTTGACCGTTCTCCAGCGGATCCATGCAGATGCCGTCTCTGCAGCCGATGGGGCAGTCCATACGTTTCGTAGTAACGCTGCTTCCTGAGCATGTGGCTGTCCGTACCCAGCAGCTCAGATCGGCACAGGTAGGTGTGAGCTTGAATACCCCATTCGGTGTCTTGCTCACACAACTGTCCTCCATGCGTACCGCGTAGCTGGCACCGGGAGCCAGGAAGCGAATTTCTCCACCGGACGAGGTGGTGGGAGCGCGTGCAGTGACGCAGCCCTGCTGCTCTGTTGCAGGTTTTGTCTCCGTCGGCAGTGGGTCAGCGATGCACAGGAGCGTATTGCTGTTCGACGATGGCGCGATCCATTGACCCCCAGTATCGGTGATCGGGAAGGAGATGCCGTTTGTTGATCCTATCCGGAAGAATGAGTGGGCGAGATCTCCGATCATGTATGGCAGTGATACTCCCAGGTACGTCATGTCCTTTGCAGTCGGCAACCGCCATTGACGCCCATGGTTGTTATCAGCGCAGCCCGAATCACCGTCGGTGGTGTTTCCTGAAGCAATACCGAGTACGAATGCGTCATCTTTGTACGTGGTGAGTGGCGGCCAGACCATCACGCGATCTTTGGCTTCATTGGTCCTGCGCCCGACGATCCACAGGTGTCCGTCCTTGCTCACGAGACTCTTTTTGCGGACAGTGAAATCGATGCCTCCGACACTCAGGGTCTTCCATTGTCTGGCATTTTTTGACTGGTAGACATGCTTCCCATCGGCTGACATCACATACAGTGAACCGTCATGCTTGACGATGTCGGCACCTGTTTCAGTGAGCGTCGACATCGTGCCGCAGGAGTACCCTGAGCATACTTCTATGGTTTTTCCGCGTACACGAATCGCATACGATCCGGACAGAACTGCCGGATAGTCCCCGATCAGGGTTACCGACGGATTCATGCTGGCAATCGGCTTCCAGTTCGCTTCACCGATGTACGATCCCTTCGAGAATGCATAGGGGCTGGTCAGAGCAATTTTGCCATTGATCGGCACTTCTCCCGGACTGCATTGCCGCATGCTGGTAGCGTAGGCGTAGCATGGCGTGAAGTAAGCATTGAAAATGATGGGGTAGCCGAAGATCGTGCTCTGTGGTCCCACCAGTGGATACCACCAGTAGTTTACCGGTCCGAGTGGCGCTGTTCCCACAGTTTTCGTGGCACGCATGTTCTCATTCAGGTTGAGCAGGGCGTTGTTGACGTAGGCGTAGAACCCTGCTTCCAGCGGAGAGCCTGCATACGGTTTCGGAATGGTGAATGTTTCTTCGTACCATGGAACGGTACCGAACGTTGTGAATGTGATGTCCGGCGGTATGGTGAGACCGCGAACGGTCATGCTGATGCCATCCTCCTCCGCGATGATGAGGTAGCGGGTGTTGGCTTCCAGTTTCAGCTGAGAGACGGAAACGAACGTCACGTCCTGCGTCTCATGGAATTCGTTTACAAAGGAGTGTGGATCATTCAGCTCTCCATCCGACGCGAAGAACGTTCCGGGGAAGAGCTGCGAGAAGGTGTAGGCCGTCGGGTTGCCCTGGGCATCCAGCGGGGGATTGTTTCTGAGGACTTGCATCGCTTTCTCCTGCGTGGCATCCACGGACGTGTACTTGTAGCCGTAGAACTTCTTGCCGGCAGTGAGTGTGATGGACAGCGGCGCACCACTGGAGAAGGACGATGCGTCTGGGGGTGTTACGATGAAGGTGACGGCACCGGAACCAAACGTCTCGGAAATCTCCCCGGCATCGAACTTCATATCGACGATGGGACGATTGTCCGTCGTGGATCCCACATCACTCAGCTGACCCCGGACGGATGCACTTCGCGTACCGAACGGCATGGGAATGTCACGCGAAGAAATCCCGTTAGGATTGTTCCCCCGCATCAGCAGAAATCCCAGGACTAGCACGAGACCGGTCAGGCAGACAGCCAATGACAATCTGATGGTGCGGGTTTGAGCAGAAGAACGTACCATTGGCAGAGAGTGTGATGGGATGTTGATATTTCTTTATATTCTACCTGAAAAATGGTGTTTTTGCAATTTATGAAGCTAAGATCCCGGCAGAATCGGGATGGATGAGTGCACGCATGGAGATTGAGTTCTTTCCTGTTATAACTATTCCGCCAACAGTAAACGCGTGCCACAGCCGTGAACTGCCATATTGCTGTCTTAGGTTATCAATTGTAGCTACTAGCTTGATAAGACATCCTTGATTGCCTACTTCTTCGGCCTGTTTTAGTTGTGCATCTAATTCATGCAAAACATGTGTTAAGCGATTAGGATTTTCCATACAAATGCTATTATGTTGATCAATAACTATTTGTCAAATATCTCAGTTTGAATATCAAGTTATCAGCATCAGTAAGAGGAAAAGTCTTTTATCATTTACTTGCTCTCTTCCTCTCCGTCGCACCCAGGATCTTCTTGCGGAGGCGGATGCTTTGCGGTGTGACTTCGACCAGCTCATCATCTTGAATGTACTCCAGAGCCATATCCAGCGTCATGATGCGCGGGGGGACTAAGCGAATCGCTTCGTCGGTACCGGAGGCGCGGACGTTACTGAGTCTCTTCTCTTTGCCGATATTCACCATGATGTCGAGACCGTTTGGGGACTCACCGATGATCATGCCTTCGTAGACCGGCACGCCGGAACCGATGAAGAACGCTCCGCGATCCTGCAGCTGCCAGATGGCGTAGGCGACGGATTTTCCCGTGATGTCCGAAATGATGGATCCGGTGGTTCTGCCCGGCATCTCGCCGACGTACGGCGCGTAGCATTTGAACGCATGCGTCAGAATGCCGTCGCCGCGGGTGTCGATGACGAATTCATTGCGGAAGCCGAGTAGTCCGCGGGTCGGGACGTCGTAGGTGAGGCGTGTGATGCCGTTTTTCGACTCCATGTTCTGCATGATTCCTTTGCGCTTTCCCAGCTTCTCGATCACGGTGCCGACGTAGGCGTCCGGGACGTCGATGAACGCGCTCTCCATTGGCTCCATCTTGACGCCGTTCTCCACGTGCAGGATGACCTCCGGTCGTGAAACAGCCAGCTCAAATCCTTCACGGCGCATGGATTCGATGAGCACACCGAGGTGCATTTCACCGCGACCGGAAACGCGGAAGGCATCAGAGCGTTCACCGAACTCGATCTTCAGTCCGACGTTCGTCTCCAGTTCACGCTCCAGACGTTCGCGGATGTGCCGTGTGGTCACCAGCTTTCCTTCCTTCCCTGCAAAGGGCGAGTTATTCACCATGAAGTCCATTGCCACGGTCGGCGGATCGATAGTCAGTGCGGGCATCGCCACTGCATCCTCTTTCTCCGCGATCGTGTCTCCGACGTAGACTTCCGGGAGACCCGCGAGCATCACTACGTCACCTGCTGCAGCACTCTCTACCTCTACTTCACGGATGCCGGAGTAAGCGTAGATCTTCGTGATGCGTCCGGACTTCCTGCTCCCGTCGGGCTTGAGGAGGAAGATTGTCTGGTTCTTCTTCACGGTTCCCTGTGCGATGCGCCCGACCGCCATGCGTCCGGAGTACGGGTCGTACGAGAGGTTGACCGGCTGCAGGAGCAGGGGAGCGGTGGCATCGGTTCCCTTGGGTGTGATGTGCTCGCAGATCAGGTCGAAGAGCGGATCCAAATTCTTGGATTCATCCGACATCTTCCGCTTGGCGATGCCGTCACGACCGACCGCGAACACGTAGGGGAAATCGAGCTGATCATCGTGCGCACCCAGCTGGATGAAGAGGTCGAAGACTTGGCTCAACGCTTTCTCCGGATCGGATCCCACGCGGTCAATTTTATTGATGATGACGATGGGCTTGATGCCGATCTCCAGTGATTTCTTCAGCACGAAACGGGTCTGCGGCATGGGACCGTCGAAGGCGTCGACTAACAGTGCGACACAGTCACACATCCTGAGCACGCGCTCCACCTCGGAGCCGAAGTCGGCGTGACCGGGAGTATCGACGATGTTGATCTTGGATCCCTTGTACATGATGGAGCAGTTCTTGGCGTAGATGGTGATCCCGCGTTCCTTCTCCTGTTCGTTGCTGTCCATGACGCGCTCGCCGATTTCCTCATGCGAGTTGAACGCGCCCCCCTGACGGAGGATCTGGTCGACCAGTGTGGTCTTGCCGTGGTCGATGTGCGCGATAATGGCGATAGTGCGGTAATCCATACGTGTCTGAAAGACGCAGTAGTGTAGCGGATAAATTCACGTAGTACAGGGCATTCAGAATGGGTATTTCGTATGAAGTATTCAGTATTCAGTATCCGGCAGTCCGTTCTTGAATACTCAATACTGCATACTCGATACTGAATACTTTTCTCACACTTGTAATTGAATCTTCACTTTTCCCTGCTACACTCTCGCCATGGTACGGTCTGCACCTGTCCATTTCGCCTTTCCTATCTCCAGGGTCAGGTCGTGCTTTGCCGTGTCTATCGCACCCGTGGAAGGGTGCTGTTTATCGCTTATCGCTTTCCGCTAACCGCTTCATCTATGTGTGGCATCATCGCTGTCTCCGGCTACCGTGACGTCATTCAGGATCTCTACGACGGGATGATCGTGTTGCAACACCGTGGTCAGGATGCTGCCGGGATCGTCACGTACGATAATCAGTTTCATCTAAAGAAGTCGACCGGGATGGTGAGCGAAGTTTTTCACAGTCATTCCCTCCAGCGGCTCAAGGGACCCATGGGCATCGGGCACGTCCGGTATCCCACTGCCGGTTGTTCTAGTGAATTCGAGGCGCAGCCGTTCTTCGTCAACTCTCCCTTCGGGATGGCTCTCGCGCATAATGGCAACCTGACGAATACGTCGCAGCTCTCGCGTGAGCTCCGTGAGCAGGATTATCGCCACCTCAATACGAACTCAGATTCTGAAGTCCTCTTGAACGTTTTTTCTCTTGCGTTACGAAAACAGAAACCGAAGAAGCTGACACCCGAACATGTATTCCGTGCCGTCAGGACAGTCTTCCGTCGTGCCAAGGGTGCCTATTCCGCGGTTGCGCTCATCGGGGGACGTGGCATCGTCGGCTTCCGTGATCCGCATGGCATTCGTCCCCTGCAGCTCGCGCGTCGCCGTCTCGGGATCAAGTACGAGTACATGCTGGCATCCGAGAATACGGTGTTCAAGGCGCTGGAGTACGAGTTCGTCCGGGACATCCAGCCCGGTGAGGTCGTGTACATCGATCAGAATAATCAGTTGCATTCGCGTCTGGTGCAGCGCGGAAACCTCAATCCGTGCATCTTCGAATGGGTGTATCTGGCTGCACCGGATTCCACGATCGACGGTATCAACGTCTACAAGGCGCGGGTTCGTATGGGGGAGGCACTGGCTCGGCAAATCAAGGCATCCGGCATTCACATCGATTCCGTGATTCCGGTTCCGGATACCGGTCGTCCGGCAGCCGCAGGTTTAGCAGATAAGCTGAAGGTTCGTTATCGTGAGGGATTTGTGAAGAACCGCTACATCGGTCGGACGTTCATCATGCCGGGGCAGGCGATTCGCAAGCGCAGTCTCAATTTCAAACTGCACCCCATTGAGCTGGAATTTCAGGGCAATTCCGTTCTGCTGGTTGATGATTCCATCGTCCGTGGCAACACGAGCAGGAAGATCATCGAGATGGCACGAAAGGCCGGTGCCAAGAAAGTGTACTTTGCTTCCTCCGCAGCTCCCATTATCGGGCCGGATCCGTACGGCATCGATCTGCCGACGACGACGGAGCTGATTGCCGCCGATCATACGATTCCTGATATCTGCAAAGCCATCGGTGCGGATGGTCTTTTCTACAACTCCGTCGATGACATGCGCAAAGCCGTGCAGATCGGTAATCCGAAGATCCGCCGCTTTTCCGACGGTTGCTTCACGGGCAAGTATCCGACACCGGAGGTGACGCCGAAACTTCTGAAGTCCATGGGTTGCGGTCGTAACGAAACTCGCGATGCGTTCAACCGCGAGACGGAAGATGAGCGGAATCCGGAACAGACGAAGATGATGGCGCTGGTGTGAGGATGGGTATTCAGTATTAAGTATCTAGTATTCAGTATGTGGGAAAAGTCTGGATTGAGGTGCTGAATACTGAATACTACATACTGTATACTTCTTCGGATGCGCAAAGCCTGCCCCATCACCGGCCGCACCTTCGAGGTAACGCCGGAGGAGATGGCGCTTCGGAAGAAACTTGGGGTCGACGGTGAGCCCGAGTTCCATCCCGTATTCCGCTTCATGCAGCTGGGTGCGTTCTGGCAGCACTGGAATCTGTTCAAGAGGAAATGCGACCGTACCGGGAAGTCGATCATCTCAGTCTTTTCCGATGATTGTCCGTATCCCGTCTGGCATAAGGATGAGTGGATCAAGCATGCCGATCCACCGGCTGCCGAGGTTGATCTCACTAAGCCGGTGTTTCCGCAGATGCAGGAGCTCTTCTTTCGTTCGCCCATCGCTCATAATGTCGGTACCGCGAATGAAAATTGCGAATACACGGACGACTGGTGGTACTCCAAGAACTGCTACTTGAGTCATTCAGGAGTCAGCAATGAAGATCTCCGATATTGCTACAGAGCTCTCCGTGTCAAAAATTGTTCCTATTCCGCATTCCCTTTCGACAGTGAATGGTCGAATGATCTTATCAATTCTCACGGATGTTTCCGTGTCATTTTTACACTCAATAGCTGGCAGTGCAGCGACTCCGCTTTCCTCTACGATTGCCGCAATTGTCAGCATTGCTTCCTATGCAGCAACCTTAGGAATAGGCAGTACTGTATCCGGAATAAGCAATGCACGCGCGACGAGTACGAGTCGGTGATGCGGGAGTGGGATCTTCATTCCCGCACCGTCTACTTTCGGGCAAAGGAGGAATGGGGAGCCATGATGCGGGCACAATCGTGGCATCGGGCGCTCTCCATTGATCGCTCGGAACGTTGCACAGGGAATTACATTGATCATTCCAAGAATGCCCGGAACTGCTATTTCGTGAATGACGTTGAGGACTCGGTCAATATCTTGAGAACGAGCGAAACCAAGGACTGCTTGGATTCAGTCAGTCCTGCAGTGAATGTGGAACTCGCCTACTGCACCTGTACGGTTCAGGACAGCTGTTACGATTGCCGGTACTGTTACAACCTCATCCAATGCAAATTCGTCGAGTACTGCGCCCACTGTTTCCAGTGCGAGCATTGCTTCGGATGCTGCGGACTGGTCGGGAAAAAGTACCGCATATTCAACAAGCAGTACACGCCGGAGGAGTATGAGAAGAAGAAGGCAGCGATCATTGCTGCGATGAAGTCATCCGGTGAGTACGGGAAATTCTTCCCCGGCTCCTTCGCAGCCAATCCGTACGATGAAAGCCTGGCTGGCTTCTACTGGCCGCTGGATAGAGACACTGCGGAGCGTTACGGTTTCCGGCTCAGTGATCATCAGCCGCAGAGACCGGATGGCGCATTGGATGCGAGCATGATTCCGGATCGTTCCGACGGTATCGATCGCTCCATCGCCGAGTCCGTGTTCTGGGATGATGCCGTCGGTCATCCGTTCCGGATCGAGCAGGCGGATATCGCCTTCGCGCAGGAATTGGGTGTTCCTTTACCTCATACCTACTACATGCGGCGCATGCAGGAAAACTTCCGCCTGATTCCTTTCGATGGGATGCTCAGGGAAACGCGCTGCGGCAAGTGTGATCGAAAGACAGAGACGAGTTGGTCAGCGGATTATGATGGGAGGGTGCTGTGCGAAGAGTGTTATTTGAAGGAGGTGTACTGAAGGGTCAGGGTGTGGGTCAGGGTCAGGATTGGTTGAATATTGCTTTCCTGACCCTGACCTCTGATACCCGACCCTCGTTTTCTGCTATACTTCCCCCCGTCCATTTCCCCATCTCCTCATGCGCAAGCTTTCTCCCTGGTACATCGTTCTCGGTGTCATCGTCATTCTCGGCATCTGGCTCGTTGTTTCCTACAACGGACTCGTGACATCGAAGGGTGCAGTCGACAATGCCTGGGCACAGGTGGAGACGCAGTACCAGCGCCGTGTCGATCTGGTTCCGAATCTCGTGAGCACAGTCAAAGGAGCCGCGAACTTCGAGCAGGAAACGTTCAAGGCCGTCACCGAAGCCCGCAGTGCCTGGGCACAGGCCAAGACGGTGGGTGACCGCGGTCAGGAGATCCAGGCAGCATCATCGTTCGATGGAGCGTTATCGAGATTGCTCGTGACGGTGGAAGCCTATCCACAGCTCCAGGCAACACAGGCATTCCGTGATCTCATGACGCAGCTCGAGGGAACCGAGAACCGGGTTGCAGTCGCACGCAAGGATTTCAATGATTCCGTCTTCGCTTACAACGTGGGAGTTCGCCGCTTCCCGGGTGTCATCGCCGCATGCATCTTCGGCTTCCAGGCGGAGAAATCGTTCGAAGCCGTGCCGGGCAGCGAGGTCGCTCCCAAGGTTGATTTCACGAAGTAAGTCATCATTTTCACTGATTCTATGGCTGCCACTCGGACATTCGTCGGCAGAGGAGTCCTGATCTTCGCTCTTGCGGTGTCCTGCTTGCCGAATAGTGCCCTCGCATTCGACGTTCCGACCAATGATGGCTTCGTGACGGATGTCGCCGGACTACTCAATTCTGCAGAGAAGAAGGCTCTCGAAGGCGAGCTTGCCGCCTACCGTCAGTCAACGAGCAACGAGATCGCGTTCGTCACGGTGAAATCGCTCAACGGTGATCCCATCGAAGACGCGGCACTGGCAATCGGCAGAAAGTGGGGGATCGGTCAGAAGGGGAAGGACAATGGCATCGTCATTCTCATCGCCTCTGACGATCGTGAAGCGAGGATCGAAGTGGGATACGGCCTGGAGGGTGTCGTGCCGGACATCGTCGCCAAGGGCATCATCGATACGGATCTGACTCCCGCGTTCCGTCAGGCGGATTACTACGGCGGCATGCATGCGGTTTTCGATTCACTGCAGAAGCACATCGGTGGCGAGTACACGGCAGACAGGTACGCAACATCTGATGCTGGCAACGGCAGCATTACCTACGTTCTCTTCTTCGGATTGATTATCTTCCAGTGGCTGTTTGCCATCATGGCGCGATCGAAGTCTTGGTGGCTCGGTGGCGTTCTTGGCGGCGTCGGCGGGCTCATCCTTGCAGCAATATTTGGTTGGTGGCTTTCCATCCCCGTTCTCGTCATCATCGGACTCTTCCTCGATTACGTCGTTTCCAAGGGTTATAGCAAGCGAGGGAAAAGTGCATGGTGGGCAGGAGGCGGTTGGTGGGGCGGTGGAGGCGGTGGATTTGGTGGAGGGAGCGGTGGTGGATTTGGTGGTTTCAGCGGTGGGAGCTTCGGCGGCGGAGGAGCGAGCGGGAGATGGTAATGGTTTGGTCCCTCCTTCGCTCCTTCGGGAGCTTCGGAGGGCAAGGGTTTGGTGGTTTGGTGGTTTGGTGGTTTGGTGGTTTGGTGGTTTGGTGGTTTGGTGGTTGAATTGCGTAGCAGAAATCTACGATTCCTTGGATTGCGAATAAACCAGTAAACTATTCAAACTACGTAAACCAGTAAACTAGGCATGTTTGTTCCAATGCTACACTCCACCCATGCAATTCATTCCGTCTCTCCTCATCGCCGCCAGCATTTTCGATTTCTTCCCGGCATCCATCATTCCGGTGCAGGCATTGCCTCAGTCTTCGTTGTCATCATCCGGAAAAGGGGAATTGTCCGTGCAGCTGGAGGATGCTTCGCCCGTCGGATCGGTTCCCAAGGGAGCGACGAATATTCCTATGGGAGTCCTCAATCTTTCTGCTTCCTGTGACGCGGATATCACGCTTCAGGGGATCGATATCCGGCACATCGGCATGGGAAAGAGCTCCGATATCTCAACAATCTATGTCAGCACGGATTCCCGCCGGGTCTCGCGAGCACAGCGGTTTGACCGGAGCAGCAGCATGGCTTCACTCGCGTTTCGTGGGTTGACGATCAAACGGTGCGATGCCGTGCGTCTCACTGTCTTCGTTGGAATTTCTTCCACCGCTGATCCTGCAGGGGAGCATGGCATCGAGATTCGATCACCTTTCGATGTCCATTCCTCTGCCCAGAAGACGACGCTACTGGATCCTGATGCATCCCGTCGGGTCGTCACATCACCCGTCAGCGACGGCGTTATCACCGTTCACTTCTTGCCGACCTACTCACAGCTGCTCTACGGTCGTGAGGGAACACTCGCGCGCATCCAGCTTTCCGCCGATAATCGCGGAGGTCATATCCTGAAAACGATCACGCTTAAGAACGAAGGCGATGCCCGGAATTTTGATTTCACGCAGCTTCGGCTGGAGACGAGATCAGGGACGGTGCTCACGAATGTCGCGACAGGATTGAACGGGCAAAATCTCACGCTCCGCTTCACGCCGTCGTACATCTTGCACAGGAGTGATTCAGTCGTGTTCCTGCTCAAGGGTCTGGTGCATGCCTCCTGGCGTCGGACGATAGATTTCACGCTGGAAGAGGACGGGGATCTGGTGGCGAGTCCGTATAGGGGAGAATGAAACGAAAAGTATTCAGTATGTTGTATACAGTATGGAGTATCCGGCGGGCACGCAGCGTTCATATACTCAATACTCCATACTGGATACTGCATACTTCTTCGGTTACTCTCCGTTCCCCATGTTCCAGACGAGATTCATTGTCGGCGGTTCGATACTGTTTGCATTCGCACTTGTTGGTTGTGGTAATCCACCGCCTCAGCTCAAGCCGGAGGAGGTTCTCCGTCGGACGGTCATTGCAGGTCGGATGCTCGATTCCGTTGCAATCTCGGCGACGGGCTCCATGAAGCTCATCAGTGGAGCGCAGACATCGTCCATTGTCATGAGCGCTACCGGCGTCATCCACGCAGGTTCGGTGTGGTCGCTCGGTTTCCGTTCGATCATGAACAGGATCAGTTCCACTGGAAACAGCAATGACATCGGAGGGACACTTTCTTCGCCGGGCGGAGGGCTGACATATCTGCGCCTCGAGTCAGTTTCCGGACAAGATGTCACCGCGGTTCAGGAAATTCTTTCCGGGAGCACCGTCGGTCAGTGGTGGTTACTGTCCGGAGATCCATCCAAACCCCGCTCAACTGCGGTCACTACTCCGGCATTGGACGATATCGGAACATTCCTCTCCGCGTTCGCCATTCTCAAGGATGAGGGATGGACCAGCATCGACGGTCGAAATGTATACCACTTTACGGTTGCGGCAAGACCGGAACTGGATTCTCAGCAACTGACCGGCGAAGTCTGGATAGATGCGGAGACGTTCTACCTCGTACGCGCAGTCTGGGAAATCAAGAATATTCCCTCACCGATCGGTCTGATCAGCGGCAATGCGACTCTCGTCCTGCGTGATCAGAACCATGCGCAGGATGCCGTTATCGCGACGGGTTCGGGTGCGAAGTTTCCTCTGAAGAGTTTTTTGGGAATAGTATTGTAATGCCCAATACCCAATGTCCAATTCCCAAATAATTCCCAATGCTCAAATGTCCAATTTGTCGATATAAGAGCTTGGGAATTGGTGATTGGTCATTCTTTGGTCATTGGGAATTGGTGATTGGTCATTGTTCTTCGTTTGTCTCTTCGCTGTCATCCGCTTTTTCCTGCAATGCTTTCATTCGTATGTCTACTTCCCTCGAAGCTCCGTTCCATGGATACTGGACTACCGTATGGTGACAGACGGTCAGACACCGCAGGTTGATGGCATTTCTTCTGTAGCTCCCGCTTCCACTCCGGCACCGGTTTCTTCCGCTCCGGTTGCCTCATCTGCCCCTGTGACAGGTACGCCTGCCGAGAAGCGTTTATCGAGGATCGCACTCATCAGCATCATCATCGCCGCATTCCTGTACGTCATTCCCGCGTTTGCTCTGATGACGCTCTTCCCGCGTGCAGATGGCAACTTCACCGGACTCAAGGCGAACGGCACATTGTTCTACCTCTTCGGCTCCGGACTCTGGACGATCGGCGGACTCATGATGATCGTCAGGATTCTGTCGGTGAAGAGCAAGATGCAGCTCAAGATCGGAGCATTGCTTCGGGTGCTTGCCGTTGCCGTTCCGTTGATCCTGGTCAGCGTGACCGTGCTCCTGCAGATGCAGAAGGAACCGACGTTGTACCTCGACATTGTGTCTCCGACGAATGCGCAGGACTTGATCGCGCCGGTATCGGTCACGTTCGGAATGGATTCTGCGCTCAAGTACTTCAAGCAGTTGGGTATGATGCCTCTCAGGTACGAGTGGAACTTCACGGGTGCTGCGACTGCTCAGCAGGAGACGCTGGATCCGCAATCACAGCTGACGTTCCTCATTCCGAAAGCCGGCATCTACAACGTGGTGGTTGCCGTGACGATGAAGGACGGTCGTGTGAAGAATGTCGTGACCAGCCTGGTGGTGTCGCGCGGCAGCTTCAGCGTCCAGCCCATGATTCCGATCATCGATGAGCCGGTGTCATTCTCCCTCGAGAATCTCATCCCGCCTTCCACTGATCCTGCTGCGACGAAGCTCGTGAAGGCCAAGTGGGACTTCCTCGGCAGGGGAGTGACGGATCTGGAGACGGACAATCTCACGGTCACGTACACGTATCACAAACTTGGTTCCGTGACGCCGACGGTGACCGTGACGCTGTCCAATCAGACGCAGTCAGTCGTGCAGCGGACGATCCAGGTCGTGAAGGCGCCGGAGCAGCCGTTTCCCATCACGCTGGAGACCGAGCCGGCGTCACTCTTAGGTCCGCCTCCGTTCGGTGTATTGTTCAAGATCAATACGCATGAGCCGCTCAAGACCGTTGCGTGGGATTTCGGCAATCAGAAGAGCGGTGAAGGATTACGCGTTGCGCAGGTCTACAGTGCCGTCGGGACGTACACGGTCAACGTCCAAGCGACGTCGCAGAGTGGAGCTGTTGCCAAGATTTCCAAGGTCGTCCGCGTCACCAATCCGCTCAATATCAACGACCTGAGTTTCGAAGGCACTCCCGAAGTTCGCGATTTCTCAGTCACCGGGGAGGTTCCGCTGACGGTTGATCTGACGCCGGTGACATCGCAGCCGCTCATCACGTTCTCCTGGGAAGCACCGAAGGCTGATGATGTCGTGATGACGGACAAGAGCCTCCATGCCGTCTACCGTGATCAGGGGAAGTACTCGATCGATGTCATCGGGATCGATCCGGACCAGAACGTGTACCGCAAGCGGATTACGGTCAATGCACAGCCCGCCACGTCTATCGTCACGTTTGTGATGGATCCGCCGACACCCACCGCACCTGCGAACGTGAAGTTTGATGCCTCGGATACGTTCGTGCCGTCCGGCGAGGAGATCACTGGTTTCGAGTGGAATTTCGGTGATGCGAGTAGCGGCGATCAGACCAGCAATTTCTCCGGTTCCCGCACAGAGCACCTTTACCAGAACCCAGGAACGTACACGATCGGGCTCAAAGTCCGGACGACGTCCGGCAAATCATTCACCGGTCAGCAGACGCTGGTCGTCCGCGCGCCACTCATCGATGCCTGCTTCATCCCGAGCCGCAGAACCGGCAAGGCACCACTGGGTGTGCACTTCGATACCAGCTGCTCCACCGGTGAGTTCTCGTCCTGGCTCTGGGATTTCGGTGACGGTTCACAGAGCGATATGTTCGACCCGACTCACGTCTTCGGTAAAGAAGGCAACTTCATCGTGACTGCAACCGCGACCACCAAGGATGGCAAGAAGAGTATCAAATCCACTACCATTTCCGTTTCAGCTTTATGAAGAGCAAAACAATCGTCCGCGCCATCGCATTCCTCGGTCTGCTCGCCATCGTTCTCGGCGCACTGTTGCCGGCATTCAATGCGTGGCACTCGTAATTTGTTTTCCGCAGCCGGGACATCCAGCCTTCGCGGTCGCGCTTCGGCCGACAAGCGTGTCCCGGGATAGTTTGTGGGTTTTAGATCATTGACGAACCACAATTTAAGTTTATAGTGAATAACTATGGACATTCAGGACTATCATGATTTTCATCTGAGGCTTGCAGCAGAAACCGATCCGGATGCCATGGAGGCGGAATACGGTATGGATGATAATGTTTCACTATTACTTGATGCTCAGGATCCTCAATTACTTGCTGTTGAGGAAATGCTTGAACGGCAATACTCAAGGTACAGAGATGATCATGATTTCTTCATGAATTTAGCGATGTCCCAGACAAGGTATTATTTACATGGAGCTTTTGGGATATTTGGCTTTACGACAGGACATGGAGGGATGTTAGCATCTGAATTCTCTGAAGCATGTGGAGAGAAATTTCCTACGAAAGCGATTTTGCATTTTCATGGTGACTCTCCCGATAGTTCACGAGTTGGTCAAATAATTGTCATACGTGATTCGGTTGTTGAACTTGCGAAGCAACTGATGGATATGAATGTGCGTTTTGCATTGAATCGTCCTCCCGCAGTCTTTGAACCCGATCAAAAAAATTTGTGAAGATTTTCCGATTCATGTCGATAACTTTACCGAAGCCGCAGTCACAAACGGCTTATCTCTGACCGATGGATGTTCCTGCAGCAGGAAATATCCCGCCGCCGCGATCATCGCGCCTACTCCCTCACCCCGACTCACTGCTGCCTCCGCTGAGGCGTCGGCAGACAGTTCGTCACCCCTCTCCCGATGGGAGAGGGGACGGGGGAGAGGGAATTCGCCGCAGCGGTAGTAAAGGGCTTTTCCACAATCTTAGGACTTTCTTCCATCAGGAACGTCCCTGCCGCCCCAATCATCGCTCCATTATCCGTGCAGTAGCGCAGAGTCGCAGGCCAGCGGACGGTGATGCCATGATTCTTGCCGAGCGCTTCCGCTATGGATCGCAGGCGAAGGTTTGCCGCGACGCCACCGACGAGGTGGATTTCTTTGATTTCTTTAGGTTGGGACCCAGCAGGCAGGGACGCAGCAGCAGGCAGGGACGCCTGCTGTTGAATCGCTTGCGATAGCCGACGAATCAAGTGGCTGCAGATTGCCAGCTGATAGCTTGCGGCGATAGATGCTTTGGTCTCGTCATCCAGCACCGTGCCGGATGCGGTGAGATCGCGGAGTAAATATTTGAGAGACGTCTTGAGCCCCGAGAAGCTGAAGTTGAGCGAGGAATCATGCGCTAGCATCTTCGGGAAGGGGAAGCGTTTCTCGTCACCTTGTTCCGCCAGTTTTGCCAGTGCCGGTCCGCCGGGGTAGGGGAGTCCGAGCAGTGCTGCACCTTTGTCGAAGGCTTCACCGGCAGCATCATCAATCGTGGAGCCGAGGAGCGTGTTATCCGTATGGGATTTGCGGAGCCACAGATCGGAGTGGCCGCCGGAGACGGAGAGGGCGAGAATCGGGAATACGGGTTCGAGCTGATGGGAGTTTTCGTTGGCTTCGTCGGTGTTTCCGTAGCCGCGGCATCGTGCCGCGGAGATAGTAATTGTGCTGCGACACGATGTCGCAGCTGCGGAATTTGAATAGTCACTTTCTACGAGCCACGTTGAACTTAGATGCCCCAGCGTGTGATGAACCGGGATCAACGGTTTATTCCACGCAAGAGCCAGTGCTCGCGCTGTCGTTGTGCCGATCAAAAGCGAACCGAGCAACCCCGGACAGTTCGTTACCGCGATGGCATCCAGATCTTCATGAGAAATTTTGGCTGCTTCCAGACAGCGTTCGATCACCGGCAAAATGCTCTTGAGCTGCTCACGCGCTGCCTGTTCCGGGATCACGCCGCCGGAGCCGATGAAATCCTTGCTGGAGCTGGCGATGATGCACGACCGGACGAGCCTGCCGTCTTCCACGACCGCTGCGGAGGTTTCATCGCACGATGTTTCGATGCCGAGGAGAAGCATGAGACAAGTGTAGCATCCGAACGGAATGATATTTCTTGAAGAGGAATTAGGAATGAGGAATCAGGAATTAAGGATGTTGTTATTCTAGATTCGTCATTTCTGCATCCTGATTCCCTGTATAATTTTTCCATGCGCCGTTTTTTCATTCCAGCTTTCATCGCCACGAGCATTGCATTCTTTCCCGCAATCACATCGGCGAAAAGCACTGAAACCGGCACTGCAGTGTCAGGAAAGACAACGCAGGTCTTCTGCACTCAGCCGTGCAAGATTCCTATCCTGATGTACCACTACATCAGCGATATCAATCGTAAGACCACGAAGGAGGGACGTACGTTATCGGTGACCCCCAAGGTGTTTGCAGGTCAGCTGGATGCACTGAAGATGAATGGCTACACAGCCATCCGCTTCGCCGATCTTCTGTCTGGTGCAACGCTACCCAGTAAACCGATTATTCTGACATTCGATGATGGTTACTTGGATGCTGCAGAGAATGCATTGCCTGCATTGTTGCTTCGCCAGATGGTCGGTACGTTCTTCATCATTTCCGGAAAAATCGGCAGGAACGGTTACATGACGCTCAATGACATTCGGCTTCTCACAGACAATGGCATGGAGATAGGTGCACATACGGTCAATCACCCTGATTTGCGCAAGCTGACGCCGCAGAAGCAACGATTCGACATTGGTGAATCGGCGGCGTATCTCCGGAAGATTCTCAACGTTCCCGTGAAGGTCTTCGCCTATCCGTCCGGGATGTACAAGCCGCTCACTCCATCCATTGTTCATTCAGAGGAGATGCCGTTCGCGGTATCGACACACGTTGGCATCGCGACTCAAGCCTCGAATCCGCTGATCCTGCCACGCATCAGGATGAATAATTCTATGCATGGTGGCATGTTGGTGAAGTATCTGGAGAAGATGATGAAGTAAGGAAAGTAAGGTAGGTAAGGGAGTCTCTGAAAAACTAAGCAAACTTGTCATCCTGAGCGCAGTCGAAGGATGATATTTGTCGTGCCGAACCCAATAGTCATGGTTCGACGGAGTTTATCCTGAGCTTGCCGAAGGGCTCACCATGACAATTTCTTAGAGGTTCCTAAGATAGGTAAGGTACGTGGACGTTCGGATAATTCGATCGTATATTGCGGGGCAGTAGCCCCGCGTTCCTCATTAATGGGCGGTAGCCCGCGCTCCTCGTATGACCTTTCTCCCATCCCGTGCCATCGCGCTCACCATCGGACCGCTGGCGGTTCACTGGTACGGCGTGATGTATGCGTTGGCATTCCTCCTCGCTTTCTGGTGGCTGCCACGGCTTGCGAAGATGCGGAAGTTAGCGATTTCCGGTACAGACATAGAGCAGCTGGCACTTGGTCTGATTCTGGGTGTCTTGATCGGTGGCAGACTGGGATTCGTTCTGTTCTACGGACTTCAGTACTTCATCGAGAATCCTCTGCAGATCTTCGCCGTTTGGAAGGGTGGCATGTCGTCGCACGGCGGCTTCATCGGTGTGATCATTGCCCTCTGGATTTTCGCACGATCGAAACGTGTCTCATTCCTTGCGATTGCCGACATCATCGTCGTACCGGCTGCAGTCGGTCTGGCGTTCGGTCGCATGGGCAACTTTATCAATGGGGAGCTCTACGGAATCATTACGACGGTTCCGTGGGGCATGTATTTTCCCGGTGTGGAAGGATTGCGGCATCCCACACAGCTCTATGCCATCGCCAAGGATCTCCTGATTGCCTTACTTTGCGTCATGCACCTAAGACGAACATCGCAATCGGTGATCCGCCCCGGTGAAACCGCCGCATTTTTCCTGATCCTCTACGGCATCTTCCGGTTCATCGTCGAAATCTTCCGCGACCAGCCGTACGGATTCGTATCGATGATGGGTTGGCAGATGAGTTGGGGGCAGATCTACACGCTGCCGATCTTTGTGGTGGGGTTGGTGTTGTTTGTGGAAATTCGGAGGAAATCGTTAGTCGTTAAGCGAATAGGCGAATAGGCGAAATTTCGCTTACACGCCTAACACCTAACGCTTATTCGTTCTAATTCCTTCCGTACAATTTCCCTCTCAACCCACGGAACTTGCCCCTGCTTTGTCATCATTGTGATATCCGCTCCTTTGCCACAGAGGAGTACAACGTCACCTGCTTTAGCGAGTGAGAGAATATAGCGGATGGCTTCCAGACGATCGGAAATGCGAACACAGAATTTGTTCGGTTGATTGGACTGCTTGGGAGCTGAATCGGTGCCGATGAAGTGTGGAATATCCTTCGAAACTCCTGCCAAGACCTCATCGATGATCTTCTCCGGATCCTCGGTGTAGGGATCTTCGTTGGTGACGATCGTGACATTCGCCATCCTGCCGCAGAGTTCCCCAACCAGCGGGCGTTTCTCGCGCATACGGTCACCGCAGCTGCCGGTGAGGACCAGCAAGCGTCCGGTGCCTGCGATCTTCCTGGCTGACGCGAGCGTGCGTTCGTACGCCGCCGGGGTCACCGTGAAGTCGATGAAGATTTTATATGGTTGTCCGCAGTCAATAAGCTCCATCCTACCTCCGGCGCCATTGAATGATTTCAATGTGGGAATGCTCTCACACGGATCTATTCCCAAGGCTTTCGCGCACGATACGGCACAGAGCGCATTCTCCAGATTGTGAATACCGGGAATTGGGATCGCCAGAGGAATGGATTGTCCGTCGATCGTGACGATCGCACTGCATCCGTTCTGATCTCCGTGAATTTCGCTGAACTGTTTCCCGGGAGAGTAGGGGATGGTCGTAGTACTGGGAATGCTGGAATAGGCGGCGAATGTCCGGTCGTCGGCATTCAGTACTTTCGTGCCAAGACCCTTCATCGAGCGGAAGAGGATGCCCTTCGCCGCGATGTACTGATCCATGGAGCCATGGTAATCGAGGTGCTCCATCGACACATTGGTGATGGCCGCAACCGCTGGCGTGATGCCGAGCAATCGACCCTGGAGCAATCCGTGTGAGGAGGCCTCGACGATGGCGTGCGTGCAGCCGGCATCCGCAACCCGGCGAAGGAAGCGCTGGAGAGTCTTCGCATCGACCGAGGTCTTCTGTGTCGGGTTCGGCTCACGTACACCGTTGATCTCGAAGAACGCCGTGGATACCGCTCCCGATTTCTTTCCGCAGGAATGAAGGATGTGCGAGAGCATGGCAACGGTTGTCGTCTTGCCGTCGGTGCCGGTGATGCACGTCACGTGGAGTCGCTGCGCCGGGAAGCCCTGGAAGAACGCCGCGAGGATGTTCCGCGACCGGTGGTACAGGATACGGACGGGGTGTGTATCCGGAATGA